>JAGAZW010000248.1 GCA_017939855.1 Clostridia bacterium
CAATTGAAACTCTCTATATACCCTTGATTTAACTTTTCTATCTTGAAACTTTTAATCATTCCGTCATTTGCTAATTTATCAATTAAATAAACCAACTTACCAACTTTCAATTCGAACAGCATAACTATCCCCACAAATCCCAATTTGTCAATTGGTTTAATTGTGTCAAACATGGCAGGATTATTCTGATAATTTATAAAGGCGTATAAGTAAACAACACCTTGCTATTCTAGGAGAACGGCAAGGTGTTGCGGTTTCACATTAATAAAATTATTCTGTTGCTGCCTGTTGTGCAGCGGCTGCAGCAGCTGCTGCGGCCTGAGCGGCGAGTGCACGCTGTTCCATTTCCGCACGTTGTGCAGCAATTATCGCATCATGGTTCGGATCTGCAAAGAATGCCTGTGTATGAGGACATTGTCTAGCCTGCTGAAGGATTGTAGGATCCGTTACAGCAGCATTAGGATCTGTAATTTGTGTTGCAGGATCCGTAACAACTGCATTTGGATCGGTTATTGCATTTGGATCAGTTGTTGTCAGTGTATTGGAACCTGCCCATAAGGAAGGGTGCTCCTGTAATGGAAGTTCAAAAATACCATCCTGTTTAAATGGACAATCCATACATGCCGGAAGACCACTGTAAGCACAGAGTGTACCCTGATAATGTACATCACAGGTAGTTTCCGGAACGGTACCTTCTGCAAAATGTTCGGTGATCAATGTACCATCACATAATCCCGGAATAGGAAGTTTACCGGAACGGGAACAAACGGTAGCTGTAACAATACCGCTTGGCACATCAAAGGACTTCGTTGGAATTTCTTCATGGATACGGCTCATAACAGCCCGCCATAATGTTTTGGCAAGATTCTTTTCAGCTGTAGAGGTCAGTTTGGTATTGTTGTCATAACCGGTCCATGTTGTTGCAGTATAGTATGGCGTATACCCACTAAACCATACGTCATTGTAATCAGATGTTGTACCGGTTTTTCCGGCAATTGGCATTCCGCCGAAGTTGACGCTGGTACCAGTACCTGAAGTAACAACATCTGTCATTGCACTTGTAAGCAGATAAGCAGTGGTTTCCTGAATAACCTGATGAGACTCAGGAGTAGTATTGTCTAATATTACATTACCGTCATGATCAATTACTTTTGTGTAAAGTTTAGGTTTGATATAAGTTCCGTTATTTGCAATCGTGGCATAGGCTGTATTTAATTCTAAGTTGGTAACACCGTTGGTAATACCGCCTAAAGCAAGTGGTTGTGTAATATCACTAAAAATCTGACCGTTTACTTCTTTGGCCGTTTCCAAAGTGGTAAAACCAAAGTTGATCAGATAATCATAACCTAACTGTGGAGTAATCTGTGTCAAAGCTTTTACAGCAAGGATATTCATGGAATCCTTGATACCGGTACGAACACTATTGATTCCGCGGTATCCGGTATCATACCAGTTGGAAACAGGAGTACCGGATTCGTAGTTAAATGGTGCATCGTTATATACACTTGCGAGTGTCAGCTGATTGGTATCAATAGCAGGAGCGTAAGCAGCCAAAACTTTAAATGTAGAACCTGGCTGTCTTTTTGCAGAGGTCGCACG
>JAGAZW010000249.1 GCA_017939855.1 Clostridia bacterium
GGGTAATTGCCGAGAAATACAAAGATTCACTACTTTCTGGCGGTGCTTTAGTTTTTGAAATAGGTGCATCTCAAGGGTCCGACGTAGCCCAAATTATGAAGACACAGGGATTTTCGAACATCCGGATTATAAAGGATTTATCCCAAAACGACAGGGTGGTTTTTGGGACAGTAGATTAGGTAAAATAATATATATCAATATATTATCGGAGGTAAATAAAAATGGCAAAAAAAGCTAATAACTCGACAACCATTGACGTAACAAGCTCAGAGGGTAAGGAAAAGGCACTTTCTACTGCCATTGAACAGATTGAAAAGCTTTACGGTAAGGGCTCGGTTATGAGATTGGGCGAAAATGCGGCAATGAATGTTGATCATATCCGTACAGGCTCTTTAGCACTAGATATGGCACTCGGTATAGGCGGCGTTCCAAAGGGAAGGATAGTAGAAATTTACGGTCCTGAGTCTTCGGGCAAGACAACCGTTGCGCTTCACTGCGTTGCCGAAGCCCAAAAAAACGGCGGAACCGCTGCGTTCATAGATGTTGAACACGCTTTAGACCCTGTATACGCTGAAAATTTGGGTGTTGACATCGATAGCCTATTGGTTTCTCAACCCGATTCAGGCGAACAGGCGCTTGAAATTGCCGAAGCGCTGGTGCGTTCGGGCGCTATAGACATAATCATAATTGACTCGGTAGCGGCACTGGTTACTAAGGCCGAAATAGAAGGTGAGATGGGCGACAGTCATGTAGGACAACTTGCCCGTCTTATGTCCCAAGCTATGCGTAAGCTCACCGGTGCGCTTTCAAAATCAAACTGCTGTGCCATATTTATAAATCAGTTAAGAGAAAAAATCGGTGTGCTTTATGGAAATCCCGAAACTACTACCGGCGGCAGAGCGTTAAAATTCCATGCGAGTGTAAGAATCGATATTCGCAGAGCAGAAACAATTAAAAACGGCAGCGAACCCATCGGCAGCAGAACAAGAGCAAAGGTTGTTAAAAACAAGGTAGCTCCACCCTTTAAAGAGGCAGAATTTGATGTTATGTACGGCAAGGGTATCTCTAAAGAGGGAGAGCTTGTTGATATGGGTCTTGAATTTGAAATACTCAAACGCTCGGGCGCATGGTTCTATTATGGTGAGAACCGTTTAGGTCAGGGTCGAGATAATGTTAAGCAGCTTTTCGCTGATAACAAAGACCTTGCTAAAGAAATAGAAGATAAAATAATGGTTAAGTATAACGAGGTTTTCTCAAAAAAAGACGATCAGTCAAAAAACGATGAGCCTGTTATAATTCCGGTTGAGGCTGAAGAAAAGGAAATCCCGATTCGCCGAAAGGTCAATATAGACATAGCTGTTGACGACTGATGGTTATAATCGATATAAAAAAAGATAAAAAGCATCAGGCTGCCCTTTGCTTTGACAGCGGCGAGGAAATATTGCTCGACACAGACGTCTTTTCTCATGTTTCACTGCACAAAGGTATGGACTTGAGCGATGATCAGCTTTCACAAATTCAATATCTTTCTGAATTTTTAAGAGCTAAATCCAGAGCACTCTGGTATCTTGACCGATGTCAGTATAGCGAAAAGGGGCTTTGCGAAAAATTAATTGCCGCTAAATTTTCTAAAAAGGTATCGGCGGCGGTTATTAAAAGACTCAAAGAGCTTTCTTTGATTGATGATACAAGGTATGCGAAAGGACTTTGTGAATATTTAAGCGAGAACAACGTGTCAAAAAGAGAAATATTTCACAAAATGCTCCAAAAAGGCATTCCAAAGGATATTATAACTATTTGTCTTGAAGAAACCGAGATTGACGAGTCGGCTCAAATCAGAAACATTATCGAGAAAAAATATAAAAATAAACTTTCCGACCGAGTGAGTGTTGATAAGGTTTATGCGGCGCTCTGCCGAAAAGGTTTTCCCTTTTCGGTTGTAAGAGAGGTAATCAATGAATATGCAACGGAAATCAGATATTCCGACGGAGACTGAAAAATGTATAAAGTTAGTATGGTGTCTTTAGGATGCCCGAAAAATCAAGTGGATGCCGAGATGATGCTCTATTCTCTCAAAGCGGCAGGGTTTCAAATAGGCGTCGAGGAAGCACAGGCCGATGCAATTATCATTAACACCTGTGGTTTTATTGAACAGGCAAAGGCAGAGGCGATAGAGAATATACTTGAAGCGTCAAGGTATAAAACCGAAGGAAGCTGTAAAGCGCTGATTGTCACAGGGTGTCTTGCCGAGCGCTACCGTGATGATGTTACCGAAGAAATTCCGGAGGTGGACGTTTGTGTGGGGCTAGGCTCAAACAACAATATAGCCGAAATTGTTAAGACTGCCATTGAAGGCAACTGTAAAAACACTTACGGCAGCAAAGAGGATTTAAACCTCAATGCCCCCCGTGTCTTAGGTGGACTCCCCTTTACAGCATACCTCAAAATTGCAGACGGCTGCGATAACTGCTGCACCTATTGCGCTATACCGCAAATAAGGGGCAGAATGAGGAGCCGAACAATAGAGGAATGTGTCGGCGAAGCGAAGCTTCTTGCGCAGTCGGGGGTCAAAGAGCTTATAGTTGTAGCCCAGGATACCACCGCCTACGGAATCGACATTTACGGCACATCAAAGCTTCCGGAGCTTTTGAATGAGCTATGTAAAATTGAAGGTCTTAAATGGATAAGAACATTATATACATATCCCGAAAGAATAACCGACGAGCTTTTAGAGACTATTGCAAATCAGGAAAAGATAGTAAAATATCTTGATATGCCCATTCAGCATGTAAACGATAAAATTCTCAAGCGAATGAACAGAAAGGGGGATTATCAATCACTTTCAGCCCTTGTTGATAAAATAAGGGATAAGGTAGATGGCATAACCCTTAGGACAACCCTTATAACAGGATTCCCCGGAGAAACCGATGAACAGTTTTGTGAGCTTCATAATTTTGTTAAGGAAAAATGCTTTGAGAGACTCGGCTGTTTTACCTATTCCGCAGAAGAAGGCACTATTGCTGCCGAATATGATAATCAGATTGATGAGCAGTTAAAGCAAGACCGTATGGAGCTGATAATGCAGACACAGCTTGATATAGCGGCAAGAAAAACTCAAGAAAAAATTAATACCGTTCAAACCGTTCTGGTAGAAGGTTGGGACGATTATATAAAATGTTACTTTGGCAGATGCGAGTCGGACGCTCCCGAAATAGACGGAAAGGTCTTCTTTATTCCAACCCGTCAGTTAACCTTGGGCGACTTTGTCAAGGTGCAGATAAATGATACCTTAGAATATGATCTTTTAGGAGAGATGACAGAATGAATACACCTAATAAATTAACACTTGCAAGAATGATAGCAACTCCCGTTTTTATGGCTATTATGCTTATATCCTTTAACTACCACTATTTAATATCATTAGTGTTATTTGTGGCGGCATCCCTTACCGATATGATAGACGGAAAAATGGCAAGAAAATATAATATGGTAACAGACTTCGGTAAATTTATGGACCCACTGGCAGATAAAATGCTCACAACCAGCGCCTATTTGGGCTTTATGTTTATTTACGGTACAACTAAATTCAGTTGGCATATAGTGGTTATCACATTTATCGTTCTCTTCAGGGAATTCGCCGTTTCTTCAATACGTCTCGTTGCGGTAACTGCCGGCGGCAAGGTAGTAGCAGCTAATATGTGGGGTAAATGCAAGACTGTGAGTCAGATGGCAGGTATTATTTTTGCATTAGCCGTATATGCTTTAGGGGAGTTTGTTTCTCTGTCTTCGCAAGTTATGAACATTCTTGATATTGTAATTATCGCATTATTCTGGCTTTCTGCACTGCTGTGCGTTATTTCGGGCGCTATTTATATATGGGGTGGAAAAGAATATATTGCTAACGCAAAATAAATAGTAGGTGACAAATTTGTTCGATACACTTAAAGAGGATATTCAGGCCATAAAGGACCGTGACCCTGCGGCTAAAAGCAGTCTTGAGATATTTTTGCTGTATCCGGGACTTAAGGCAATAAGAATGTATAGACGGGCCCATAAGCATTATCTTTTAGGGCATAGCTTCCGTGCACGTATGCTCTCTCAAAGAGCCGCACGAAGATGGGGTATTGAAATACATCCCGGGGCTACTATAGGAAGAAGACTCGTTATTGATCACGGTAACGGTATAGTTATAGGTGAGACTGCCGAAATTGGTGACGATGTTCTTATTTACCAGGGCGTAACGCTGGGCGGTACCGGTAAGGATACCGGAAAACGTCACCCTACCGTAGAAAACGGGGTTATGATAAGTGCCGGAGCCAAGGTTTTAGGACCAATAGTAATAGGAGAAAATTCCCGTGTGGCAGCGGGCGCGGTTGTGCTTAAGGATGTGCCGCCTAATTCTACCGTTGTGGGTGTACCGGCACGTGTTGTCAGGCAGGACGGCAAAAAGGTCGATTATAAACCGCTTGATCAGATTCATATTTCCGACCCGGTTCAGCAGCAGCTTGACCGTCTGCAAGAGCAGATAAACCAACTCAAAGGAGAGAAATAAATGAAAATTTTTAATACACTTACCCGTCAAAAAGATGAGTTCGTACCTATAAAGGACGGCGAGGTAAAAATTTATGCCTGCGGACCTACGGTATATAACTATATCCATATCGGAAATGCAAGACCGTTATGTGTATTCGACGTTTTGAGAAGATACCTAGAGTGGCGGGGCTTTAAGGTGAATTTTGTCCAGAATTTTACCGATATTGACGATAAGCTCATCAAAAAGGCGAACGAAGAGGGTATAACTGTACCCGAGGTTGCCGCAAGGTATATTGATGAATTTTGGACCGATGCTAAGGGGCTTAACGTGCGTGAGGCTACCGTTCACCCAAAGGCTACCGAAAACATTGACGAAATTCAAAGAATTATTTCCGAGCTTGTTGAAAAAGGCTATGCTTATGCAGTACAGGGCGACGTTTATTTCCGTTCGAAAAAGTTTGATGAATACGGAAAGCTTTCTCATCAACCGCTGGAGGATTTGGAGGCGGGGGCAAGAATCGCTACCGATGATATAAAGGAAGACCCGATGGACTTTTGTCTTTGGAAGGGCGCAAAGCCGGGTGAGCCTTATTGGGAATCTCCCTGGGGCAAAGGGCGTCCCGGTTGGCATATAGAATGTTCTGCTATGGCAGGAAGATATTTAGGCAAAACCATTGACATTCATTGCGGTGGTCTTGATCTTATTTTCCCGCACCACGAAAATGAAATAGCCCAGAGCGAATGTGCTAACGGTTGTGAGTTTGCACACTACTGGATGCACAACGGATTTATAAACGTCGATAACCACAAAATGTCAAAATCATTAGGAAATTTCTTTACCGTTCGTGACGTTGCTGAAAAATACGGCTATGAGCCGATTAGATATCTGATGATTTCCTCTCATTACAGAGGTCCCATCAATTATTCGGTTGATATTATTGAGCAGGGCAAAAATGCCCTTGAAAGACTTTATACCTGCCGAGATAATATTGATTTTGCACTTAAATCTGCCGAAGACTCAGGAGAAATCCCTGCCTTTATTGACGCTCGCAGAAATGAATTCATAGAGGCTATGGAAGATGACCTCAATACTGCAGATGCTATTGCGGCGCTTTTCTCTTTAGTCAGAGAAATAAACACTGCCATTGCAGACGGCGCTAAAAAGGATAC
>JAGAZW010000250.1 GCA_017939855.1 Clostridia bacterium
ACAATGGTGATATATTACTTCACGGCCATACCCATATCCCCACCTGCGAAGTGTTTGATACATACACATATATAAATCCCGGTTCAGTTTCAATTCCAAAAGAAAACTCGCAACATTCATATATTATATTTGAAAACGGTACATTTATATGGAAAAGCTTAGAATGCAAAGAGTATAAGCGCTATACCGTCGGTGATGAAAAATGAAAATTGCAGGACTACAAAAACTTACTCTTTTAGATTATCCCGAAAAAATCGCTTGTATTGTATTCACGGCGGGATGTAATTTCAGGTGTCCTTTTTGTCATAATGCTTCTTTGGTTTTAGGCGGGGAACTCGAGGATATATCAGAAGAAGATTTTTTCGCATTTTTAGAAAAAAGACAAGGTATGCTAAACGGCGTTTGTGTCACGGGTGGAGAACCTACACTCCAAAGGGATTTACTTCCTTTTCTTAAAAGAGTAAAGGAAATGGGATACAGTGTAAAGCTGGATACAAACGGTTACAACCCTCGCATATTGAAAAAAGCAGTAAATGAGGGACTTGTGGATTATGTCGCTATGGACATAAAAAATTCTCCCGAAAAATATGCTTTAACCATTGGCACAAAAAATTCTGATTTCTCGCAAATACAAGACAGTATCCATTTTCTCATATCAGCAAATATCGATTATGAGTTTAGAACGACTGTTGTTAAGGAACTTCACACACCACAAGATATAGTTGATATAACAAAGCTTATTGCAGGTGCAAAAAGATACTTTTTGCAAACCTTTAAAGACTCCGGCGACCTTATTCAATCAGGATTTAGCGGATATGACGAAATTTCAATGAAAAATTTGTTGAACTTGGCGAAAGACAGCCTCAAAGCCGCTGAATTAAGGGGTTGACGCCACAATATCTTGTGATTTTTGAAATATTTTCTCACTATATGTTGTTATTCTCCTATTGACATTATTTGGATTTAGTGATATAGTATTATCTGTCGAAATAAGTCAATAGGAGAGTTTTTATGTATAATGTAATTAAAAGAGACGGCAAAATCGTAGACTTTGATCTAACAAAAATCAGTGAAGCTATTAGTATGGCATTCGATGCCCAGGAAAAAGATTATAATCCCAATATTATTGATTTTTTGGCTTTAAAAGTAACCGCAGACTTTGAACCAAAAATCAAGGACCATCATATTGCTGTAGAGGATATACAAGATAGCGTTGAATCGGTTCTTGTTCAGGCAGGTTATGCGGATGTTGCAAAGGCATATATTCTTTATCGTCGCCAAAGAGAAAAGTTGCGTAATATGAAGTCAACCGTTCTTGACTACAAGGATATTGTTGACAGTTACGTTAAAGTTACCGACTGGCGTGTTAAAGAAAATTCCACCGTTACATATTCTGTTGGTGGTCTTATACTTAACAACTCCGGTGCTATAACTGCAAATTACTGGCTTTCGGAAATTTATGACGATGAAATTGCCAACGCTCACAGAAATGCCGATATTCATATTCACGACCTTTCTATGCTTACCGGTTATTGTGCCGGTTGGTCGCTCAAACAGCTTATTCAAGAAGGATTAGGCGGCGTTACAGGTAAAATCACTTCTGCCCCCGCAAAACATCTTGCTACCCTTTGTAACCAAATGGTGAATTTCTTGGGTATTATGCAGAACGAATGGGCAGGTGCTCAAGCCTTTTCTTCATTTGATACCTATCTCGCACCCTTTGTTAAAGCGGATAATCTTACTTATGAGCAGGTTAAGAAGTGTATAGAATCATTCGTTTATGGTGTAAATACACCATCTCGTTGGGGTACACAAGCGCCCTTCTCAAACATTACTCTTGACTGGACCGTTCCTAACGACCTAGCCGAGCTTAACGCAATAGTTGGCGGCAAGGAAATGCCATTTAAATATAAAGACTGTAAAAAAGAAATGGATATGGTCAACAAGGCATTTATTGAAACAATGATTGAAGGCGATGCTCACGGCAGAGGCTTCCAGTATCCAATACCAACCTATTCGATAACCTCTAATTTTGACTGGTCTGAAACCGAAAATAATAAGCTTCTCTTTGAAATGACCTCAAAATACGGCACTCCTTATTTCTCAAATTATATTAACAGCGATATGGAACCCAGCGATGTTCGCTCTATGTGCTGCAGACTTCGTCTGGACTTGAGAGAGCTACGCAAAAAGTCGGGTGGTTTCTTTGGCAGCGGTGAGTCGACCGGTTCTGTGGGCGTTGTTACCATTAATATGCCTAGAATTGCTTATCTTGCTACCGATAAAGAGGACTTCTACAAGCGCCTTGAAAGAATGATGAACATTGCAGCTCGGTCTTTGAAGGTTAAGCGTGAGGTTATAACTAAGCTTCTCAACGAAGACCTTTATCCATATACAAAACGTTATCTTGGTACCTTTGCAAACCACTTCTCTACCATCGGTCTTGTTGGTATGAACGAGGTTGGTCTTAATGCTAAGTGGCTTAAAAAAGACCTTACCCATAAAGAAACGCAAGAATTCACAAAAGAAGTTCTCAACTATATGAGAGAAAAGCTATCTGATTATCAGGAAGAATATGGTGATCTTTATAATCTGGAGGCAACACCTGCAGAGTCTACAAGCTATCGTCTTGCAAAGCACGATATTAAACATTATCCTGATATTATCACTGCTTCTGACCCGACTAAAGGTGAAGCTCCCTACTACACCAACTCCTCGCACCTTCCTGTTGGATACACCGATGACATTTTTGCAGCCCTTGATATTCAGGACGAGCTTCAAACTTTATATACTTCCGGTACCGTTTTCCACGCCTTCTTAGGTGAGAAACTACCCTCTTGGAAGTCGGCTGCATCCCTTATCCGCACTATTGCAGAAAACTATAAACTTCCTTATTATACCCTTTCTCCCACCTATTCGGTATGTAAAAATCATGGATATATTACCGGTGAAGTTTATACTTGCCCCGAATGTGGAGAAAGCACCGAAGTTTACAGCCGTATTACAGGTTACTATCGCCCTGTTAAAAACTGGAACGATGGTAAATCAGAGGAATATAAAGCAAGATTGGTTTATGAGCCTTCTAAGTTTGAGGGTGTGACCCCTGAGAAAAAAAAAGATGACTCTCAAAACTGTTGTTGCTGTGAAAAAAGTGAAGACCATGATCAAATAATCCTTTTTGCAACAACTACCTGCCCTAACTGTAAAATGGCAGTTCACTTCTTAGAAAAGGCCGGTATAAAATTCAGTGAGATTTTTGCCGACAAAGAGCCCGAAAAGGCAAAGGAATTTGATATTCGCCAGGCTCCTACATTGGTTGTCATAAAGAATGGTAATGTTGAAAAAGTTACTAATCTTTCAAACATTAAAGCGTATATCGAAAACTGCGCAAACTGAGGTGCGGCGATAAGATGTATGATATTATAGTTATTGGTGCGGGTCCTGCGGGACTCACTGCCGCCCTTTATGCACGTAGGGCGCAAAAAAATGTCCTTATAATTGAAAAATCCACCTTCGGCGGACAAATCACTCATTCGCCGAGAGTGGAAAACTATCCGGGTTTTTCTGTAATGAGTGGAACCGAATTTGCTGATAAACTGGTAGAACAGGTATTAAGCCAAGGTGCCGAAATTGAGTTGGACTGTGTTACGAAAATTTGTGGTAACAGGGGCGATTACACCGTTATTTGTGAAAACGGTCAACACCAATCAAAGTCAATTATTATTGCTACTGGTTCTCATCACAGACAATTAGGACTAGACAAAGAAAATGCATTTATCGGCGAGGGTATTTCTTATTGTGCAGTTTGTGACGGTGCATTTTATAAAGATAAAACGGTAGCCGTTATCGGTGGCGGTAATACGGCCTTACAAGAAGCCGTTATGCTTAGTGATATATGCACTAAGGTCTATATCGTTCAAAATATGGATACTCTGACTGGAGAGAAAAAACTGATCGAGGATATTTCGATAAAGGAAAACGTTGAAGTTATACTCTCAAGTTCAGTCATAGAAATTTTGGCAGAGAATACCTTTAAAGGTATAAAAATCGAATCAAACGGCAAAGCATCAGAGCTTTTGGTAGATGGTATATTTGTTGCCATAGGTCAACAACCGGAAAATGAACCTTTTAAGGATATTATCAGCCTAAATGAATACGGTTATATTATTTCTGACGAAGACTGTCTTCCTAAAACAAAGTTTGAAGGAATTTTTGTTGCGGGTGACTGCCGAACAAAATCCATCCGACAGATAACAACCGCTACTGCAGACGGTGCTGTATCAGCACTTGCAGCTTGTAAATTTGTTGATTCGCTTCAAATTTAAAGACAATCGTTCTCCTATGATAGAAAAAAATATCTATCATAGGAGGAATTTTTATTCGCGAAAATCAAAGACAAAACAAGTTTGTCAAAGCGAATATTGTTTGTCTTGCTACTGCAATTTATTATTTTCCTTCTGGTATTTTCATAATAATATATAAGTTAGCATTTTCCAAAAAGGAGAGTTTTTTTTGTCAGAATTTTTAAATAATCTCAGTTCTGTGATTTGGGGACCTGCTACCATTGCCCTACTGCTTTTATCGGGGGTCATTCTGAGTTTTAAAACCGGTTTTATTCAAATAAGAGGTTTTAAGCGAGCCTTCTGCCTTACATTAAAAAACGATTCCGGTTCAGGAGAAGTCTCGGCTTTTGCAGCCCTTTGCACCTCGCTTTCGGCAACTCTGGGTACAGGAAACATAATAGGGGTGGCAGTTGCGGTTTACACGGGTGGTCCAGGCGCTCTTTTTTGGATGTTAATTTCTGCTTTTTTCGGTATGGCAACCAAATATTCTGAGGGTCTACTTGCTATCAAATACCGAAAAGTTGATTCTGCTGGGAATGTTATAGGCGGTCCCTTCTATTATATAGAACAGGCTTTTAAAAACACATTTAAGGGCAACCGTATCGGACGGATACTTGCAATCGCTTTCAGCATTTTTACTGTTTTAGCTGCTCTTTTGGGGATCGGTACAATAACTCAGTCAAACAGTATATATCTTGCTGCACAAAAACTTATGGGAGAAAGCGACATTAATATTAGTTTTGCAGTTTCGCTTCTATTGGCAGTATTCAGTGGTCTTATTATTTTTGGCGGCGCAAAGCTTATAGCCAAGGTATCTGAAATAATAGTACCTTTTATGGCAGCTTTTTATCTGCTCTTTTCTCTTATAATAATATTTTTCAATATTGAAAATTTTCTTCCGTCGCTGAAATTAATTATTACTTCAGCGTTTGATACGTCCTCGTTATTGGGAGCTGCGACGGGTATTACTTTGCGTGAGGTTGTTAAAATAGGCATAAGCAGAGGTATTTTCTCTAATGAATCAGGACTAGGCTCCGCCCCTATTGCAGCTGCGAGCGCTAAGACCGATTCAGCGGTGAACGGCGGTCTTGTTACTATGACGGGAACCTTCATTGACACCTTTGTTGTCTGCCTTTTAACCGGAATAAGTATAATTACAACCAATAGCCATATACCTTCTGCTGACGATGGTTTTGCAGTTACCTCTCGTGCTTTTGAAACGGGTCTGCCATTTAAAGGAAATATTTGTGTTATAATACTGTGTATTTGCTTAATCTTTTTCGCATTCACCACTATAATAGGCTGGAATTTTTATGCAGAAAAATGCCTTTATTACCTTGCGGGTAAGGATGATAGGAAGCTTATTTTCCTTTTTCGACTATTATATATTTTAGCAATATCGGTAGGTCCTTTTATGAATGCTAATGCTTCCCTTATTATTGCTGATATCTTTAATGGACTTATGTGTATTCCAAATATAACTGCACTCCTTATTTTAAGTAACACGGTGAAGCACGAAACAAAACTCTCTATTAATCGTTGTTAATAATTTATTAACCAAAAACTTTACCATATTATTATACTAATAAATAACAAACGACATTTAAGGTGATAAAATGAGAACAAGACAGTTTAAATCAGAATCAAAAAAGCTTATGGATATGATGATAAATTCTATCTATACCCATAAGGAAATCTTTTTAAGGGAGATTATTTCTAACGCCTCTGACGCTTTGGATAAGCTTTATTTTCGTTCACTTACAGACACTCAAATAGGACTTAAAGCCTCCGATTTTCAAATTAAAATTGAAATAGATAAAGAAAATCGCATCATTTCGGTTTCGGACAACGGTTGCGGTATGAACGAGCAGGAGCTTGATAAAAATCTTGGCACTATTGCCAAAAGCGGCTCCTTTGATTTTAAAGAACAAAACGAAAAAGCTGAAAATGTTGATATTATAGGACAATTCGGTGTCGGTTTTTATTCGGCATTTATGGTAAGCGATAAGGTTGAGGTTCGAACTCGTCCATATGATTCGGATAAGGCATATTGTTGGAAATCCTGCGGCGCTGAAGGTTATACTATTGAAGAATGTGATAAAGACACCTTCGGCACAACGGTTACTATGCACATTAAGACCGACACCGATGACGAAAAATACAGTGAATATTTAGACCAATACCGCATAAGTGCCCTTATTAAAAAATATTCTGATTATATCCGACATCCCATCAAGATGGAATTTACTACTAAAAAGCCTATTGATGGTAAAGAAAATGAGTATGAAGATGTTGTGGAGTTTCGAACCCTTAACAGCATGGTGCCGCTTTGGAAGAAATCAAAGTCGGAGCTAAAACCAGAAGATTATAACAATTTTTATAAAGAAAAATTCTATGATTTCGAAGATCCTATAAAATACATACATACTCACACCGAAGGACAAGCTACCTTCGACGCCCTTTTGTATATTCCAAAGCACCTTCCATTTGATTACTATACAAAAGAATTTGAAAAAGGTTTGCAGCTTTATTCAAAAGGCGTTTTGATAATGGAAAAATGTTCCGACCTGCTTCCTGATTATTTCAGCTTTATAAAAGGTCTTGTGGACAGCGAAGACCTTTCTCTTAACATTTCTCGTGAAATGCTACAGCACGACACACAACTTAAACTGATAGCAAAAACTGTTGAAAAGAAGATTAAATCGGAACTTGAGAAAATGCTTAAGACCGATCGTGAAGCCTATGAGCAGTTCTTCAGATCATTTGGCACTCAACTTAAATTCGGCATTTACAACAATTACGGCATAAACAAGGATGTATTAAAAGACCTACTTCTTTTTGTTTCTTCAAAAGAGAAAAAGTATGTAACCCTTAAAGAATATGTTGACAATATGAAAGAGGGTCAGGAGAACATCTTCTTCGCTTCTGGAGAAAGTATAGATAAAATTGAACTTCTCCCTCAATGCGATGCTGTTAAGGATAAGGGATACGAAATTCTTTATCTTTGCGACAATGTAGACGAATTTGCACTTATGATGTTATCAGAATATGACGGCAAAAAGTTTATAAATGTTTGCGACCAAAGCCTTAATCTTGACAGCGACGAAGATAGAAAAGTACTAGATGACGAAAACACCGCCGCTAAAGATATGTTTGAAAAAATGAAGGCAACATTAAATAACAATGTTAATGCTGTTCGCTTTACAAACAAACTTAAAAATCATCCGGTTTGCCTTACAAGCGAAGGAGCCATTTCTTTGGAAATGGAAAAGACACTGAATGCTATGCCCGGAGATGAAAATAAGGTAAAGGCTCAAACCGTCTTAGAAATTAATGTCTCCCACCCTATAGCACAAAAGCTCAAAGAACTTTTTGCTAACGATACTGACACTTTAGAAAAATACACAAAACTTCTTTACTCTGAATCCTGCTTAATAGGAGGTCGCTCAATAGAAGACCCTGCTGAACACAGCAAACTTATCTGCGAACTGATGACAAAATAACAAAGAGCCCCGCTTAAATGATATGCACCCCAAAAGTTAGACACTTTTGGAGGTGCATATTTTCATGCGTAAAAAAGGAGTAAAGAATAAAGTTTATAGTGCAGAATTTAAAATAGGTGTTATAATGGATATGCGAGAACACCATTTAAGTTATCA
>JAGAZW010000251.1 GCA_017939855.1 Clostridia bacterium
AGGCGCTCCAAGCCGTCCGCAACTTTTGGGCACCGCAAGAGTAAAGGAGTTGGTTAAAGGTGGCAGTGGATATACAATGGCAAGCCGTTGATTTATCGCCGCTTTTATGCTATGCTTGTGCTACAATAGGGACAAATAATCATTTATCCTTGCCTTTTCCATCAAATGTGTAAGGCAAGGCAGGAATAACCGTCATACTTTCGGTGTGTTTACTGCTTAAAAACAAAGTTTTTAACTGCATTTCTTGTGGTATGATTTCTAATGTGTCGGTATGATTTTTGTCATACCATCAAAGATAGAGTTATCTCGTATTTTCGGGATAACTCTATTCTCATAATATCTTGAAAATTATAATAAAAATCTTATATTAAACTAAAGAAAAAGCTTGTTGTTGGAGCACCATCCGTAAGGAAGGTGCCCCAATTTTTGTAAAAACAATTTATGTCATAAATGTGAAATTAAAATATTCTTAAAGATGTCGGTGAATGTCGGTTTTGTTTTATGTATAATATTCTTGAAAAATTAAAAAGAAAGGAGTATTATACAAATGGGAATTTTAAATGAATTGTTTTCTGCTGGAGTATGGGGCGAGAAAACACCCACCGTACCCAAATGGAAAAAATGGATACATCGAAATTTGAGTGATAATCATTGTCCGGAATGTTTAATGCTTGATGGCTGTTGGTTCTTAAATGATAAAAAACCAATATGGACACATCATCCATTTTGTCATTGCGTATTAGAAGATATTTCATATAATGATGTATTTACCAAAAGTTCGTCCGATAGTGCTTATAGTAAATTTGATCCATATCTATTTGATACTAAGGGTGAATACGGGCATGGAAAAGACAAACTTTTTAAATCTTGGGGTTATTCGGTTGAAGATGCGAAATATCTAAAAGCAGAAATCGAAAAACAGGCTTTAGAAAAATATATTAATGGTGACTATACATTAGGCAAGCTTAATGACAAAGGACAAAGATTAAGTATCAAAATAGAAATTGCTCGAAAAGATACTGGTAGCAAAGTGTCTTTTATAACCGGATGGATGGTTCTTCCAAATGGACACATCCAATTAACTACGCCATTAGGAGGTAAATAATATGAAAATGATGGATTGTGTAGAAGTGATAGTTGAAAAAGATAAATATGCTAAAGATGGCGTTCATAAAGGTATGCAGGGTTGGATTTGCCTTGAAGATAATTCGAACGGAACCTGGCTTGTCAATTTCCCACAATATGGCGAAAAATACGATATTGCAGAAATAAGTGTAAAAGAAGAAGATTTAAAACTTATTCCTAAAATGGACGCAAGAGTTAACGAACAAATCAAAGCACAATTTGATAAATAATTATATATTTTATAAAACACTGTGCATACTCCAGGAGATGATTATATGGATAATATGAAATACA
The DNA here is from genome assembly GCA_017939855.1 of Clostridia bacterium. GTDB lineage: Bacteria > Bacillota > Clostridia > Oscillospirales > Acutalibacteraceae > UBA737. Next base: position 1,420 of record JAGAZW010000251.1, read on the forward strand.
TCAAATCGTTAGAGGAAAGAATTGAAAAACTAGAAAAGTTTATCGCAGGCATAGAATTAAAAAATAAAGAAAATATTAGTTTTTCAAATTGCTCAATTCAAGGCATTGGTATGCACAGTTGTAAGGGTGTAACCATTACTGATATGAATCTTCAGAATTTAGGTCTTGCTTCCTTTAGTACTAAAATAAAAAATTCTACTATTCATAATTTCAAAAATCAAAAAGGAAAAGTTGAAATAAAAAATTGTACTATTAACAATGAAGACAAATAATCAAAAAATTTACGGTTTTCGGGCATATTTTATTCGTGTCAATAAGTCCCAAATGCCAAAAAACGCAAGTCGAAAGACTTGCGTTTTTTAATAAGTATACGTAGTATTGCGCTTAAGGGGCTTAAGTTTTACTCGTCTTCTTGTGCGGCGCCGAGGGCTTCTTTTGCATTAACGGTCACCTTTTTGTTATAGCAGTCGAAGATTTTTGATATGTATGCGGCGTCACCTTTGGGTGTGATAAGGGAAACGATAGGAACTATTATAAGTCCTGTGAGCATAGCGAATGCGCCGCAGTTGATGGGGGACTGTAAAATTGTGGGGAATGAGGTTCTGAAAAGCATATTGGCGACCATTATCAGAGTACCAAACGCAAACGATGTCCATACTGCAGATTTAGTTACCTTCTTCATATAAAGGCTATACAACAGCGGTGCTAAGAATGCGCCCGCCAGCGCACCCCAGGAGACGCCCATAAGCTGTGCTATAAATGCGTTGCCGCCTGTATACTGGTATATTGCGATAACAACCGAAATCGCTATAAATACTACAATAAACGCCCTCATTAAAAGAAGCGACTTTTTCTGATTCATTTTGGGAGCAATGGTGCCTTTGATTAGGTCAAGCACGAGGGTCGAGCTGGAGGTGAGCACCAAGGACGACAGGGTTGACATAGATGCCGAAAGCACAAGTATTATCACAAGTGCTATAAGCCAATCGTCAAGACCCGAAAGCATAGCTGGAATTATGGCGTCATAGCCTTCTTTTACGACATCTACCTTGTCGCCCATAAGTCTTGAAAATCCGCCCAAGAAGTAGCAGCCGCCGGCTACAACAACTGCGAAAAAGGTCGAAATGATGGTGCCTTTTTGGATATCCTTCTCGCTCTTTATTGCATAGAACTTCTGTACCATTTGCGGCAGACCCCAAGTACCAAGAGAGGTCAAAATAACAACACCTAAAAGCCCTAACGGATCGGGGCCAAAGAAGGAATTGAAAACACCGGGTGTATTTGAAACGGTAGTATCTTTAACTTCTGCCAAAGCGGTTAAGGATTCACTAAAGCCGCCGTTTTGGGAAAGAACTGCTGCAATTACCGCCACGATACCAACGAGCATTATAAGTCCTTGAATAAAATCGTTTATAGCGGTTGCCATATATCCGCCTGCGATAACGTATACGCAGGTAAGAACTGCCATGACAAGTACGCAAACGCTGTAATCTACATCGAAAGCCATACCGAAAAGACGGGAAAGACCGTTATAAAGAGAGGCAGTATAAGGAATAAGGAAAATAAAGATTATAAGCGATGCGACAATCTTTAATGCCTTTGAATTAAAGCGTTTCTCGAAAAATTCCGGCATTGTTTTAGCGTCGAGGTGGCGGGTCATAAGTCGTGTTCTTCTGCCTAGCACTACCCAAGCCGCAAGGGAACCTAAAATTGCATTACCGATACCTATCCAGGTTGAAGCGATACCGAATTTCCAACCGAATTGACCGGCGTATCCTACAAATATTACCGCCGAAAAATAGGAGGTTCCGTAGGCGAAGGCTGTTAGCCAAGGACCAACCTTTCCGGAACCGAGCACAAATCCGTTCACATCGGTGCTGTGCTTACGGCAGTAAAGGCCTACCGCTATCATAGAACCGAAAAAGAGAATAAGAAAAACTATTTTTATCAACACATTAAACATCTCCTTAAGGGTTGTTTGGAAAACCAGGGTTTTCCAAGCTGCTACTCAATTCTAACACTTTAAAGCGCAAAAGTCAATAGCCTTAAAACAAAAAATTTTAATGAGTTAAAGCGTTGAAGTTTCGTCTTGACAATGTTGTTGTTAAGTAATATAATTTATATATTAAATATACAAGTTTCACACTAAGGAGAGAAAACGATGCCGATTTTTGAAACTTTAGATAAAAATGTGGCGCTTTACGCAGATGAGACCGCGCTTGTTGAAATAAATCCAAGCTTTGAGCCGCAAAGCCGTATTACTTGGCGTGATTATTCCCTTATGCAGCCTATTCCCGGAGAACCTTTCAGACGAGAAATAACCTGGCGGGATTTTGCAGACAAGTCAAACCGTTTTGCAAATTTATTGCTTACAAGGGGTTGTAAAAAGGGTGATAAGGTTGCCATTCTTTTAATGAACTCTATCGAATGGCTGCCGATATATTTTGGAATACTCAAATCGGGTGCTATAGCAGTGCCGCTTAATTACAGATATACAGCAGATGAAATTAAGTATTGTCTGTCAAAAGCGGACTGCTCTGTTATGATTTTCGGACCGGAATTTATAGGACGAGTTGAGGAAATATGCGACAAAATTCCTAAGGTAACAAATCTTTTTTATGTGGGAGAGGAATGTCCCTCTTTTGCCGACAGCTACGATAAGCTTATCGAATACTGCTCCTCCCACGCCCCCGAAATCGAGATTACCGATGAGGACGACGGAGCAATTTATTTTTCTTCTGGCACCACAGGCTTTCCAAAGGCAATTCTCCATTCTCACGCAAGTCTTGTTCACGCTATGCGTACCGAACAAGCGCATCATAATCAGACCCACGACGATGTTTTCCTTTGTATTCCCCCCCTTTATCATACAGGCGCTAAAATGCACTGGTTCGGCAGTTTTATGGTTGGTTCAAAGGCAGTGTTGCTTAAAGGTACAAAGCCTGAATGGATAATCAAAGCGGCAGCAGATGAAAAATGCTCTATAGTATGGCTTTTGGTGCCTTGGGCACAGGATATTCTTGACGAAATTGACACAGG
>JAGAZW010000252.1 GCA_017939855.1 Clostridia bacterium
CTATATGCTCAAACAAAATATTCCTTGTGCTAAAAACGGTGATGTTTCCACCGAGGAAATTGGTTTAAGGATAACAAACCGTGATGTTGTTTTGCCTTGCGGAAATACAACTATTTGGAAGAATGATAAATAATGGATAGTATTATTGAACTTAAGAATGTCACATTCGAATATGATGATAATGATATAAAAAATACAGTTATCAGCAATTTTAATCTTGAGATTGAGAGAGGTAGCTTTACTGTTATTTTAGGTCATAACGGTTCAGGAAAATCTACCCTTGCAAAACTTTTCAACGGTCTTAATAAGCCGAGTGCGGGGGAAGTATTTGTCGATGGAATAAGTACTCTTGATGAGGATAACGAAATCGAAATCAAACGACGTGTCGGTATGGTGTTTCAAAATCCCGATAATCAGCTTATAGCCTCGGTAGTCGAGGAGGACGTGGCTTTTGGACCGGAAAATTTAGGGTTGCGACCCGATGTTATCAGACAAAGGGTAGACGAAGCCTTAAAAGCGGTAGAAATGTATGAGTTTCGAACAGCTGCTCCTCATCATCTTTCGGGTGGTCAGAAACAAAGGGTCGCTATAGCGGGAATAATTGCTATGAAGCCTGAATGTATTGTTCTTGATGAGCCCACAGCTATGTTGGACCCAAAAGGAAGGGCAGAAATTGTTTCTACACTGCATAAACTCAATAAGGAAAACGGCATAACAGTTGTCCTTATAACACATTTTATGGAGGAAGCAGAAAAGGCCGATAGAGTTATTGTTATGAATGACGGTAAAATCATAACAGACGACATACCTAAGATAGTTTTCAGCAATGTTAAGAAATTGAAGAGTGTGGGACTCGATGTCCCTCAAACTACCGAACTGTTATACAGTCTTAAAAATAACGGTTTCGATATAAAAACAGATGTTATTTCTATTGAAGAAGCAGCAGACGAAATTTACAATGCGCTTCATTTGGAGGAAAAATAATTGTCTAAAGTTCTTGAGATAAGAAATCTCACCCATACCTATAGCGGAAATTCCACTACAAAAAGAGATGCGGTTTCAAATATTACATTTTCCGTTGATGGCGGAGAAATTCTTGGTATCATCGGTCATACAGGTTCAGGAAAATCGACTTTGGTTCAGCATCTCAACGGCCTTTTGAAACCAACTAAAGGCACCGTTTTGTTTGAGGAAAAAGATATATGGTTGGAACCTAAAAAAATACGTCACATTCGTTCTAAAGTGGGACTGGTATTTCAATATCCCGAGTATCAGCTTTTTGAAGAAACGGTATATATGGATATTGCTTATGGTCCAAAAAATATGGGACTTTCAGGCGACGAACTAAGGGTAAGGGTAGAAGAAATATGCAAATTACTGGGCATAGATGAAGATTACTTTGAAAAATCCCCCTTTGATCTTTCAGGTGGCGAAAAAAGGCGAGTAGCTATTGCGGGTGTTATGGCAATGCGCCCTAAGGTGCTGATTTTGGATGAGCCGATAGCCGGTCTTGATCCTAAGGGCAGAGCCGATGTTATAAAAATGATTGAAAGTTATAACAAAGCATACAATGCCACTGTAATAATCATTTCGCATAATATGGAGGATATGGCGGTTTTAGCGGACAAGCTTATCGTAATGAACAAAGGTGCTCTTGCGATGTTTGGCAAAACTGATGAAGTCTTTTTAAAGGCAGATCTTTTAAGGCAAATAGGTTTAAATGTACCTATTGTGACTCGTGTTATGGCTGCTTTAAAGAAAAAGGGAATAGATGTTCCTGATAATATTTTTACCGTAGACGATGCTGTAAAGTGTTTATGCAGCATAAAAAAAGGCGGTGGAAAAGATGCTTAAAGATATAACGTTTGGTCAGTATTATCGGTGCAATTCCATAATACACCGCCTTGACCCTCGAATTAAAATATTATTGCTTATAGTAGTTTTTATTTTTATCTTTCTGGCTCAGGGATTTGCAGGACTTTTAGTTATGACTTTATTCATTACAATAATAATACTGCTAACAAAAGTACCTATAAAACTGTTTTTAAAAAATCTTAAATCTATACTTCCCATAATAATATTTACCACACTTATCAATCTTTTCTACAGTAAAGACGGCATCGTTCTTTTTGAAATATGGAAATTAAAATTGACTACAGGTGGTGTTGAAAGGGCTGTTTTTTTAGCTCTCAGAATAATTTTGCTCATTATAGTAGGTTCTGTTCTTACCTATACCACTACACCGAACGATTTGACCGACGCCATAGAGCGACTGTTATCTCCGTTGAAGTTCATCGGTCTTAAAAGATTTGTGCACGTACTTGCTATGATGATGACGATTGCGCTTAGATTTATACCAACATTGATTGAAGAAACCGAAAAAATAATGAATGCCCAAAAAGCACGTGGTGCAAATTTGGAAGAGGGAAATATTTTTGAAAGAATAAAGGCGTTAATTCCTATTCTTATACCGTTGTTAATTTCTTCAGTAAGACACGCTTATGAGTTGGCAGAAGCGATGGAATGTCGTTGTTATAACGGCGGTGAAGGTAGAGTAAGAATGAAAAAATTAAGACTGCATATCTCAGATTATTTGTCGTGTGTGGTTTGTCTTATTTTCAGTAGCAGTGTGGTTGTGTTTAATATCTTGATTTAAAGGAGTCGTTTTATGAAACGAATACTTCTTAAAATTTCATACGATGGCACTGAATATCACGGTTGGCAGACACAACCTAACTCCGTAACCGTTCAGCAGGTTTTACAAGACGGACTTCAGAAAGTTATAAAAGAGCGACCGAATGTTACAGGTTGTTCTAGAACCGATTCAGGAGTGCATGCCAGGGAATTTTACTGTCATTTTGATTGTCCCGATAATATCCCCAATAAAGCATTTTTGATGGGACTTAATTCGGTTTTGCCCGATGATATTGCGGTAACCGCTTGTGAAACGGTGGAAAATGATTTTCATGCTCGTTATAATGCTAAAGGCAAAAATTATATTTATCGCATGTATTTCGGTGTGCGAGATCCCTTTTTATCCCGTTATGCACTTTATCTCGAAAACAAGCCTGATATAGTACGTATGAATGAATATTGTACAACGCTTTTGGGGAAACACGATTTTATTGGATTTTCTTCTTCGGGCAGGACGGTTGAAGACACCGTCCGGACAATAACTTATTGCGAGGTTAAAAGCGTTGATAATACTATCGAATTTAGTGTATCAGCCAATGGATTTTTATATAATATGGTCCGCATACTTGCGGGAACTGCTCTGGAAGTGGGTCGAGGCAGACTTGCTCTTGACTGCGCAAATACGATTTTTGAAACGGGTGATCGCAGTAAAGCCGGACCCACCCTTGCTCCCAATGGTTTGTTTTTAAATAAAGTATATTATTGATAGGCGGTGAAATCGTGCCTGATTATAGAAAAAAACGTATAGGCTTTAAGAAAAAAAACAACAAGAAAACCTCTAAGATTGACGATAATATTAAAATGGAATCTAATGATAGCAAACAAAAACGATTTCCTAAAAGTAATATAAAGGTTGTAAAAGGGAAAAAGTTGGAACGAATCAGGAGATTTAAAATTTATGGAGCCATTGCACTCTTTTTAGTTCTAGCTTATCTAATTCTATCCCTTATAGCTCCTGTCAGTATAGGGGAAAATATTACAAATCTTTTTGCTCTTGTAGGTAGCGGAAGTTATCCAAAGGAAATATATGGCGCTAAAACGTTGAATGCTGTATCGAAAGGCTCGTATTATTATGTTTTAACTGACACCGATATTTCTGCTTTCTCAAATTCCGGTAAAGAAGTATATACTTATTCGCATGGTTATTCAAATCCTGTTATGGCTACATCAAGTACCAGGGCAATGGTGTACGATCAAAACGGTACCTCCCTCAAAATTTTCAATCTTAAAGAGCAGACAAATTCTCTTACAACTAAAAAAGCAATCATTTGTGCGGCAATATCAAGAAACGGATCTTATGCAGTAGTCACACAATCCGACGAATATGCATCGACTGTTACCGTTTATAATCGGAAGGATAAAAAGATATACGAATGGAATTCAGCTAAGGATAAGGTTAACAGTATTGCCATAAATTCTTCGGGGGATAAAATTGCTGTATCTACTGCTAATGCTTACAACGGTTCCCATATATCAAATGTATATGTTTTAAATTTCAAGGATGGTAAGGAATACAGTTCTAAGATAGAAAACGGTCTCGTATACGGCATATATGACACAGGGAAAGCATTCTCGGTAGTATCCTCGAAAGGATACAGTTATATTACCTGGTCAAAACACGAAAAGCAGGAGATAAATTCAGACCTATCGCTCTCGATGTACCGCCAAAGTTCAAAGGGTGTGTTATTAGTCTTTAATCGTGAGAACGATGTAGGGGATAATACCATTATCCTTCTTTCAAAAAAAGGTGAGAAAATTATTGAATTTCAATTTCAAGGAATTATAAGTGATATTCAGTTTTCTGATGGTCATATCTATTGTATAAGCGAGTCAAAGGTATATCTTTTTGACAACGACGGTAAACTTTTAGGTTCTTCAGATTGTGATTATGATGCAGTAAGGATAGTGCCGCAAGGTTCACATTCTATGGTAACAATTACCGACAGTTCAATAAAAAAACTTGTAATTAAAAATTAGAGGTGTATAATATTGGGTATTATACTTGATTTAATTATTTTGGCAATAGTTGCAGTATCGGTTTATTCATCTGCCAGATACGGTTTTATAAGAACAGTTATTGAACTTGCCGGATATATTATTGCAGTTATATTGATTTCAACAATAACTTTTTCCGATACTACAGCAATTTTTTATAGAACATTACTGTTAATCGTCTTAATAGTTTTAACTAAATTTGCGGCAAAATTTATTAATAAACTATTTTCCTTTTCAATAATTGGAAAAGTTAATGGGATTCTCGGTGGTCTATTGGGTGTGCCGAAAGGAATTTTGTTGGCATTGGCTTTTTGTTTGGTTGCCTTTCTTGTGGCAACAATAAGCAAAGACGGGTTTTTAATTTTCAGTAAACAAGCAATAGAGGAATCAAATATTTTTAAGCAAATTTTGTCACTTGAAATTTTTAAGTGAGTTTTCTTAAGGAGATATATAATTAATGAAGTTATGTTCAAAATGCAAACAAAGACCGGCGGTTGTTTTTATGTCTAATCCTTTGCAGCCGGGTGCAGAACCGGAAGGATTGTGCCTTGTCTGTGCCAAGAGTCTCGGTATTAAGCCGGTTGATGATATGCTTAAAAGTATGAATATCACTGATGATGATATTGAGCAATTAAGCAATCAGTTTATGGAAATGATGTCGCCGGAAGATGCAGATTTTGATGATGCTGCTTTGAATGACGAAACTTTTGATTTGGGCACTGCACCCGCTATTCCTTTTCTTAAAAATATGTTTGGCACGTCCAAAACCGAAAAGGAACAAAACGAAAGCAAAAAAGGTGCGGCAAAGGGTCAAAAGGAGCCAAAAAAGAAACAACGAAAGTTTGTAGAAATGTACGGCACCAATCTTACAGCTCAGGCAAGAGAAGGAAAGTTGGATGTTGTTATCGGTAGAGAAAAGGAGCTTTACCGAACAATTCAGATCCTTTCTCGCCGTTCTAAAAACAATCCTTGTCTTATCGGTGAGCCGGGTGTAGGTAAAACAGCTATCGCAGAAGGTCTTGCTTTGAAAATTGCCAATGCAGAAGTTCCTGCTAGACTCAGAGAAAAGGAAATATATCTTTTAGACCTTACAAGTCTTGTCGCTGGTACACAATTCAGAGGTCAGTTTGAATCTCGCCTTAAAAATCTTGTCACGGAGGTTAAAGAGGCCGGTAACATATTGTTGTTCATTGATGAAATCCATAATCTTGTAGGTGCAGGAGACAGCACAGAAGGTACTATGAACGCTGCAAATATTCTTAAACCTGCCCTCTCAAGGGGTGAAATTCAGGTTATAGGTGCTACAACCTTTAAGGAATACAGAAAATATATAGAAAAGGATGCAGCTTTAGAACGCCGTTTTCAGCCTATAACGGTTGAAGAGCCCTCAATTGAAGATGCTATTGATGTGTTAAGTGGTGTCAAAAGTTATTATGAGGGATTTCACGGAGTAAATATTCCCAAAAACATTGTAAGAAGTGCAGTACTGCTTTCGGAAAGATATATAACAGATCGTTTTTTGCCGGATAAGGCAATAGATCTTTTAGACGAAGCATGTGCGTGTACAAGTCTTGAAAACAAGGCCATTGACGAACTTTATGTTGCAAATAAAAAGATTGCAGATGCATCTGTGAAGTTGGAAGCTTTACAAGCTGACGTAGAGAATCCCGACTATGAGACACAGGCAATGTTAAAATCAGAAATTGAGCAATATAAAGCAATTGCAAACGGTCTATATGATTCCGCAGCACAAAATACAGTTACCGAAAAGCATCTTGCTAAGGTAATTGAAATCTGGACGGGCGTACCGGCTTCAAAGGTTGAGGAAAGTGATTTCCAAAAACTCTTAGGACTTGAAGAAAAACTCAATAAAAAAATTATTGGTCAACAACACGCCACAGCCTTAGTAACCGCAGCAGTAAAACGTTCGAGAGTGCGCACTTCTGCTAAACACCGCCCCGCCTCGTTTATATTTGTAGGCCCTACGGGTGTTGGTAAAACTCAGCTTGTCAAGGTGCTTTCAGAGGAACTTTTTAGCACTCCTGAAACACTCATAAGACTCGATATGTCTGAGTTTATGGAGAAGCATTCGGTATCGAGAATAATCGGTGCTCCTCCCGGATATGTGGGATACGATGAAGCGGGTCAGTTAACCGAAAAGGTAAGAAGAAAGCCGTATTCTGTGATTCTTTTTGATGAAATTGAAAAAGCCCATCCTGATGTTTTAAATGTTTTGTTGCAGATTCTTGATGACGGTCATATAACCGATGCTCAAGGTCGTATAGTGAACTTTGAGAACACAATAATTGTTATGACATCTAATGCCGGCAGCGAGAAAAATGAGAATCTTTTAGGCTTTGGAAAAACCTTTGAGGATATGTCTAAAGAAAAGGCATTAAAGTCACTTTCTGAATTTCTAAGACCTGAGTTTATTTCACGTGTTGATGAAATAGTCGTTTTCA
>JAGAZW010000253.1 GCA_017939855.1 Clostridia bacterium
ATCATCAGCACCCGCAAGACGAGCAGCGTCTATACAATCTTCATCAGTAGCATCAAGTCTTCCATAACGGATATTTTCCATAACAGTACCGGTAAAAAGATTTGTTTCCTGCAATACGATACCTAAAGAACGACGAAGGTCAGATTTCTTTATCTTATTAATATTTATGCCATCGTATCTTATCTTGCCATCTGCAATATCATAAAATCTGTTAATCAGGTTGGTGATTGTTGTCTTTCCTGCGCCTGTAGCACCAACAAAAGCCACTTTCTGTCCGGGTTTTGCGTAAACCGAAACATTATGGAGAACGGTTTTTCCTTCCTCGTAGGCAAAGTCTACATCTTCCATAGTAACATCACCCTTTAAAGCTGTGTAGGTAATGGTGCCATCTGAGTGAGGGTGTTTCCATGCCCATTTTCCGGTACGCTCGTTTGTTTCAACAAGGTTACCGCTTTTATCTGTAGTACAATTTACAAGTGTGACATAACCGGCATCTGCTTCTGGCTGCTCGTCCATAAGTTTAAATACACGATCAGCTCCGGCAAGTGCCATAACAACTGTATTTATTTGCTGAGTAACCTGATTAATATTTCCGGTAAACTGTCTTGACATATTAAGAAAAGGTACCATAATATCAATCGTTAAAACACCTATCCCAAGGCTAATAGAAGAAATGCTGATATTAGGAACCTTGGTAACTAACAAAACGCCACCTACAGTTGCGATAACGACATAAAGTATATTACCTATATTCCCGATAACAGGACCTAAACAATTGGCAAAGGCGTGTGCACGGAAACTATCTTCGTAAAGTTGATTGTTGATTTTATCAAAATCCGCTTGACATTCTTTTTCGTGACAGAAAACCTTGATTACTTTTTGCCCATTCATCATTTCCTGAACAAAACCTTCAGTTTTACCGATAGATTTTTGTTGTCTCATAAAGTATTTTGCAGAACCGCCGCCTACTTTTTTGGATACAAAAATCATAGTAACCACGCCTACAAGTACAACTAATGTCATCCACAGGCTGTAATAAAGCATAATAAACAATACAGATATTACTACAACAGATGCCTGTAATAGCGTTGGCAAAGAACGTGAGATTAATTCACGCATGGTGTCGATATCGTTGGTATAATGGCTCATTATATCGCCGTGTTTATGTGTATCAAAATATTTGACAGGTAGATTTTGCATTCCCTTAAAGCAGGTGCACCTCATTTTATTAAGGAAACCTTGAGTTATGATAACCATTAACTGATTGTAAAGAGTGATAGCAATTATGGAAACAATATAAAGCGATATCAATATCATAATTTTAGGCAGAATTACCTCTTTTGCTGCCGACCAATTCCCCGATTTGATAAAGTTCTCAATATCTTTAATTACTTGCTGCTGAAATATAGCCGGCATCGCAGCAGTGATTGCCGAAAATAAGATACAAGCAATAGTAATTGGCAACAATACAGGATAAAACTTAAAAAGCATCTTTAGAATACGTTTTAAAGTTTGAGGACTGAATGTAGGCTTTGGTCTGCCTTTAGGAGGCATACTTTTGTTATTGCTCATCTATAATACCTCCATTAGTTTGCTGACTGTAAACATCACGATAAATTTCACTGGTGACAAGAAGCGTTTCATGGTCTCCCTGTGCTGCAATTCCGCCATTTTCCATCACTATAATTAAATCTGCATCCTGAACCGACGCTATACGCTGGGCAATAATGATTTTTGTAGTTTCGGGAATAAATTTCTTAAAACCTGCTCTTATTAAAGCATCTGTTTTGGTATCAACTGCACTTGTTGAATCATCGAGTATTAAAACTTTTGGCTTTTTTAAGAGTGCACGTGCAATGCAAAGACGTTGCTTCTGACCACCAGAAACATTACTGCCGCCTTGCTCTATATAGGTATCGTATTTTTCCGGAAAGGACTGAATGAAATCATCAGCTTGGGCAAGTTTACAGGCTTCAACCAGCTCTTCATCGGTAGCATTTTCGTTACCCCAACGAAGATTTTCTTTTATCGTACCAGAAAAAAGCTCGTTTTTTTGCAACACTACGGCAACCGAGTCACGAAGAGTTTTGATATCGTAATCTTTTACATCGGTCCCTCCCACTTTAACTGTACCTTCTGTGGTATCGTAAAGACGTGAAATCAGTTGAACAAGGGAAGACTTACTAGAACCCGTGCCTCCGATAATACCAACTGTCATACCCGATTTAATGTGTAAATTAATATCGCAAAGAGCATATTTTGTTGCCTTTTTAGAGTATTTAAAATTCACGTTATCGAAGTCAATTGCTCCGCTTTTTACTTCAAAAATTGGATTTTCAGGATTTTTAATAGTTGATTCTTCTAACAGCACTTCATTTATACGCTTGAATGATTCTGTCGACATAGTAATCATTACATAAATCATAGAAAGCATCATAAGGGACATAAGTATCTGCATACCATATGTGAGCATAGCAGAAATTTGACCTACATCAAGCTTAACCCCCTGACTTTCTATGGTAAGCTTCGAACCGACAATAAGGACAAAAATCATATTAAAATACATACAAATTTGCATTATAGGACCATTTAGCGCTACAATTCGCTCAGCCTTAGTAAAGTCCTTACATATATTCTCTGCTGCAGCACTGAACTTTTCCTTTTCATAGTCCTCACGTGAAAACCCTTTAACAACACGCATCGCACGAACATTTTCTTCTATCGATTCATTAAGCTTGTCGTACTTTTTAAATACACGTCTGAAGGCGGGCATCGCATTACGGGCTACAATTAGCAGACCAAAAACAAGAACCGGAACTATAACTACAAAAGTTGTTGCAAGAGCTCCTCCCATTATATATGCCATTGTTATTGCGAATATAAACATTAACGGGCTTCGAATTGCTGTACGAATAATCATCATATATGCCATTTGAACATAGGTGACATCGGTTGTAAGACGGGTCACCAGCGAGGATGATGAAAACCTGTCAATATTTTGAAAAGAAAAACCTTGAATCCTCTCGAATATATCATGACGTAAATTTTTAGCAAAGCCCGCCGACGCCTTTGCGCAGGTTACCGCTGCTATGCCTCCGCAAGTAAGTGACAAAAGTGCCATACCGATAAGTATAAGACCTGTCTGTAAAATAACACTTAGATCTACCCCTGATTTTATTTGGTTAACAAGGTCGGCCGTTATAAACGGTATCAAACATTCAATTATAACCTCGCCGACTATAAAGCCTAGTGTGAGCAAAGAAGGCTTTTTGTATTCTCTCACACAAGACGCTAATCTTTTAATCATCATTTTCCTCCAGGTTATTTCTTATTTTTGTTGCAACCTTAAAGAATATATCAAGCTCCGTATCAGATATACCCTTTGACAATCGCTTTTCTCTATGTTTAATATCGGCTGTTATTTTCTTATGGACTTCTATGGCCTTGTCGGTTAAAACAATTTTTTTGAGTCGCAAATCGTTTTCAACTGACACTCTTTTAATTAGACCTTTCTTCTCCATAAGCTGTAACATTTTAGTTGCTGTTGAACGACGAATTGAAAAATGCGCTTCGAAATCTTTTTGAAAAACATCTTTTTTTGAATTTTCATAAAAATACCCGATTGCCCAGCCGTGAACGCCGGCAGAGCAACCAAAGATTTCATTCTTGCTTTTTTCAAAATCTCGCTTAATCAAATTGTTAAGGGTGCGAATCTGAAATCCAATAGTTTTTTCTCTTTTCATTATAACACTCTCAAAACAGTAGAATTTGTTAGCATGCTAACATTATAATATCCTTTTTTCCCTAAGTCAACACATATTTTTAAACAATTTGTTAAAAATAATAAAAGAGATGCGCTAAATTAAAAAACGCATCTCTTTTTTCTAAAAACGTTGTGCCATAATGCTCTTAAAATATTCTTGAGTTTTTTCTAAAACTGTATCCATTTTTTCTTTTTTTATTGAAAAGTCATCATCAGATAAAACAAGTGAAAGTATTTCTGCCTTTGCGACCTCTGCTCTACCGAGAATCAAATTAACAAGTTCAATATATCTCGTTTCGCCACCATCGGTTAGTTTATTACTATATTCGGCTGATGAAACAACTACTTTACCGATAACGTCACAAGCATATTGCGTCTGGCTATCAACTGCCGATTCTACAACCTTTTGCTCGATTTTTTGAAGCGGTGTTACTTGCGTAGCAATATCTTCCCCTAGGTTCTCCAAAGCATTTTTTAGCTGACTGTTTTTTTCTTTAAGGCGTTCGTTCTCACGAATAAGTTGCATATTATTCGCCTTTTCCCTTTGCAATTGCTCAAAAAGTGAAATATTTTGATTTAAAAGCTGTTTTTTTCTCAAAACTAACACTCCTCAGATTTAATTCTCTGATAAATTCTTTTAGAAAATCCGGAATAAAGACTAATGATAATAATTGCCAATAAAGCACCCGAAGAATCAATAACCACATCCCTCAGTTCGCAACTGCGCCCGGCAACAAAATACTGATGCAATTCATCGCTCACAGCATATATCACACAAATAAAAAATGGATAGACACATCGCAGCTTATACGTTATTTTTTTATAGGAAACAAATGAAAGCCAACTTAATATGCCTAAAACAGAATATGCAAAAAAGTGTGCTAATTTTCTTATAGGAAATTTATCCAGCAACTCCTGTTGCTCGTCTTCAGTCATTTCATCAAAATCAGGATAAACTAAAGAAAATAATTTATACTTTAATCCCTTGCTTAATGAAGCCGATTTTGTGGCGTTTTGAGCCGAAAAAGAGAATATAAGCAACATCCACAATACAGTAACAGTAATTGCTATAAATCTAAATAATTTAACCTTCATCAGCCAAAGAAATACGGATACGGATCTACATATGAATAGCCTTTTAATAAGCTAAAATGTAAATGATATCCGGTTGACCAGCCCGTTGTTCCCACATAACCGATAACTTGACCTTGTTTTACTTTTTGCCCCGCACTGACTGCAACAGAATCAAAATGAGCATAAACAGCTCTGTACCAAGTGCCGTTCACAACACCATGATCAATTTTAACATGGTTGCCCCATCCACTGCCACAACGACAATCAGGTGTAACGCTTTTATGCGGACAGGAATTATAAGTGGACTCAACTATACCGTCTGTTATAGCCACAACGGGTTTACGATAAATTCCGCCGGCCGAAATGTCAATACCCTTATGAAGCGTACCCCAACGATATCCGTAACCCGAGGTTACATTTCTTGTATAAGGAACCGGCCACATAAAACCGGACTTTGAGTTTACAAATGAATTATTTGCACTTCCGGAGTTTGCATAACTGTCAAGTTCTGCTTCCTTTTCTCTGATTGCCTTTTCGACTGCTGCTTTATCAGCCTCTTCTTGTTTTTTCTCAGCGTTTATACTATTATAAATCGACTTTGCTTCTGCCTCTTGAGCTTCAAGATTATTGTATTGCTCTAAAACAGAATTTTTCACTTCAAC
>JAGAZW010000032.1 GCA_017939855.1 Clostridia bacterium
CTGCCCGGCAGTAGCACCGGCTAACATCATTTCTATTACGTCCTCGGCTGTTGACACACCACCCATACCTATAACCGGTAGTTTGACGGCATTTGCCACCTGATAAACCATTCTTACTGCAACAGGAAAAATGGCACTACCTGAAAAGCCGCCCATTTTATTGGCAATAACAGGTCTTCTTGTTTTAAGGTCTATTCGCATACCGAGCATAGTGTTTATAAGGCTGATGCCGTCAGCTCCTGCATCTTCACACGCCTTTGCAATGGATACAATATCGGTAACATTAGGCGAAAGTTTTATAATGACAGGCTTTGTGGTAACCTTTTTAACAGCCTTTGTAACCTCAGCCGCAGCACTAGGAGAGGTACCAAAACTCATTCCACCGCCGTGAACATTAGGACAGCTTACATTAACCTCAAGCCAACCTACCTGTTCACATTTGTCTAATTTCTCACAAGTATAAGCATAATCTTCTACCGAAAATCCACTTACATTTGCCATAACCTTTTTATTAAAGCATTTTGAAAGTTTAGGAAGCTCCTCGCTTATCACCTTATTAACTCCGGGATTTTGCAGACCTACAGCATTTATCATACCGGCTGTACATTCTGCTATTCTTGGTGTAGGATTGCCAAAACGAGGGTCTTTTGTGGTACCCTTAAAGGAAAATGTGCCAAGCACATTAATGTCATAAAGCTCTGCAAACTCATATCCGAATCCAAAAGTACCACTAGCAGGAATTATAGGATTATCAAGTTCTATTCCGCAAAGATTGACACCTAGATTTCCCATAGTATTTCCTCCCTTTTGAGAACAGGTCCTTCCTTGCATATACGCTTATAACCTGTTATTGTTTTGCAGGAGCAACCCATACAAGCACCAAATCCACAACCCATTCTCTCTTCAAAGCTCAACTGACCGCTGGTATTTGCCACAGAGTGTATTGCTTTAAGCATCGGCTCGGGACCGCAAGTATAAAAATATGAATAATCAATATTCTTCATAGCGTCGGTTACAAAACCTTTTGTACCGTATGAGCCGTCGGCAGTGGTTACATAGACATCTGCACCGAGTGCTTTAAAATCCTCTTCGCAAAAGATTTCATCCTTTTTGTTAAATCCTAAAACAACCGAAACCTTTTTGCCCTCTGAAATTAACTTTTTAGCCAACATATACAGCGGCGGAACACCTACTCCACCACCAAGTAACAAGGGCCTATCCCCCGAAAGAGAAGTGTCGTAACCATTGCCAAGTCCTGTTAAAACATCAAGCTCGTCCGACTTCATTTTACTCATTTGCTCTGTACCCTTGCCTACAACCTTATAGATTATAGTAACAGAAACTTCGTCACGATCAAAAACAGAAATTGGTCTTCTCAGATACAGTCCATCTAATTTTATGTTGATGAACTGACCGGGGGCTGTGATACTTGACACGTCCCCCTCAAGACGCATTTTGTAAACGTTTTCGCACAGCTTAACATTTTCTGCAATTTTGAAATAACCTTGTTTCATATTAGCACCTTTATGAATCGATAGTTGATATTGTAAGAGTTGTTTCTTCAAGAACATCGAGAAGCACTCTCACGGTATCAAGGGCAGTAAAGATGGTTACGTTGTTTTCTATAGCACATTGACGAATCTTTTTACCATCGTTTGCCTGACCTGCAGAGCTTATATCGCTTGTGTTGATAACATAAGCAATATGACCTTGACGGATTGCCTCAGGAATTTCTTCGTCACCGTCGCTTATTTTACCACGAACGTGTGTACGAATACCGTTTTCCTTTAAAAACATTGCAGTGCCCTGTGTTGCTTCAATATTAAAGCCTAGATTATAGAAGCGTCGGATAAGAGGTAATGCCTCTTCTTTGTCTTTGTCGGCAATAGTAGCAAATACTGTACCGTAGTTCTGTAGATGCATACCCGATGCCTGAAGTGCTTTATAAAGAGCACGATTAAGCTTATCATCATAGCCGATTGCTTCACCTGTGGACTTCATTTCGGGAGACAAGTATGCATCAAGTCCTCTTATCTTATTAAAGGAGAAGACCGGCACTTTAACATACCAGCGTTCCTTTTCCTCTGGATATATATCAAATATTCCTAACTCTTTGAGAGTTTTACCCAAAATTACTTCGGTTGCAATATCAGCAAGACTGTAACCGGTAGATTTTGAAAGGAAGGGAACGGTCCTTGATGAACGTGGATTAACTTCAATTATATAGACATTTTCATTATCATCAACAATAAATTGAATATTGTAAAGACCTATTATGCCAATACCTAAGCCTAACTTTTTGGCATATTGAAGTATAATTCCCTTAACCTTGTTTGAAATGCTGAATGTGGGATAAACACTTATGGAGTCACCGCTATGGATACCCGTACGCTCAACAAGCTCCATAATCCCCGGAACAAAAACGTCTCTGCCATCGCAGATTGCGTCTACTTCTACTTCTTTACCCTGAATATATTTATCAACCAAAACGGGTTTGTCCTCGTCGATTTCAACGGCGGTTTTAAGGTAGTGACGAAGCTGCTCCTCATTTGCAACTATCTGCATTGCTCTGCCGCCTAAAACAAAGCTCGGACGAACCAGAACCGGATAACCGATTTTTTCGGCAGCATCGATACCATCTTGTATATTGGTAACAGCTCTGCCCTGAGGTTGAGGTATATCAAGCCCTTTGAGTATCTTTTCAAAACTGTCACGGTTTTCTGCTCTCTCAATAGCATCACAGTCGGTACCGATTATTTTAACTCCCCTCTTCATAAGAGGCTCTGCAAGGTTAATAGCGGTCTGACCGCCTAAAGACGCTATAACACCCTCCGGTTTTTCAAAGTCAATGATATTCATAACATCTTCAGGGGTA
>JAGAZW010000254.1 GCA_017939855.1 Clostridia bacterium
GTATCCGTTGTTGATCAGCTCTGCCACTTGGCAAAGATAGACCGTTACATCGTTTATCTTGTTTTTGCTTTTATCCTCTAATGTTGCGCTTATGATTCCTTTTTCTTCTGCTGCAAAGCAAGGAAATGCCGAGCAACACAAAAGTATGACAGTCAATGTTATTATAAATATTCTTTTAAGGGTTGTTCTCATCTGTTTTTTCGCCGCCTTCATTTGTGGTTGCTGTTTTCTTCTTGCGAATATCCCGTAATTTCTTTACAGCAATAAAAATAATAAATAATCCAATAAGAGAGAAGGTTATCAGGTATTTCATATCAATATTTAAAAGTTCATTAACAATACCATCTTCTTTTGCCGAGAGATCACTGCCGTCCACTCTTACACCTCGAACCAATAGGCGATGCGAATTTACGCCGTAGGGTGTACAAGTGACAAGAGTTACGCAGTCCTTACCGCTTATAACATTAAGACGGGATACCTCATCAGGTTCTACGACAGAGACATCATCAATTTTGTATTCAAGAACCTCGTTTAACACATGAATATAGAATCGATCACCGACTTTAAGGTGGTCAATATTGGTTAATAATTTTGCAGACGGAAGTCCGGTATGTCCTGCAAGAACACAGTGCGTATTTTTACCGCCAACAGGCAGATGTGTTTCGGGAACGTGTCCGATACCTTTTTGTAACACATTTTCCTCTATTGTATGGTAAATAATCAAAGATACACTGATTTTCGGGATCTCAATATATCCTATAACACCGTTGTCTGCCGCATTAAGAACATTTTCATAGGTTAAACCAAGCTCTTTGAGTTTTTCTTCATTTCCACGATTCTCATTAAAAGCAACGGCATCTTTCATTGCTTCATTAAATTCTTCGGGTGTGGTAGAAGAAAACGCTTCTTTATATTCTCCAATGAGCTTATTGTTTAAGTGCTGATTGTATAGATTACTGACGGTAGGATAAAGAAAGAGGGAAAGACCGCAGAGGAATATAACCGCCACGATAATTGTCGGTAAATGTTTCTTCATAAGTCTTTCCCTCCTTTTGGTTATCTTTTTATCGAGTTTAGAAAAAGAAATAGCTTTGCGGGGTGGCTAAAGGAAAGAGTCGCTCCGTCAAAAGCGAATATTTCTTTTACGCCACACTACTTCTTTTTCTTGAAGTAAAAAAAGCAACTGCACCTACCATCATAACGATACCGAGAACGGTGAAGATCGTAGTGCCCATACCACCGGTTTCAGGAAGAGCAGAACCGGGTTTGTTGGTGATTTCTGCCCAAACGGTTAATATGTTTTCTGCCATACCGTTTGTATTAACAATACTACCAGAGCCAGTGTGAGAACCGGTAACGTTTAATGTACCAACAGAGCCTAAAGCGCCGATTTCGTCAACAATCTCGATAACGAACGGATCGTTGGGGAGAATGTAGCCGTCGGGAGCCTTAGTTTCTACCAACTTATATGTACCTTCCGCAAGACCGAATATTGCAATATCACCCAAATGACCGCCGTAATTAAGGTGAGAAAGTGTTATTGTAGCCTCGCCTTCGTTGCAGGTCTCTAAAACCTCGGTAGCACCGGGTGCCGAGGCATCTTCGGCAACAACATATTCGGTAATGTTGTGGTCTGTGCCATCAATATTAATGGTCTTGTTTCTTGTTGTGAACTTAACTAAAACGTCGCTACCGCCTACAACCTTGTAAAGATTAAACTGTGCGCCTGAAAGACGAACGTTTGTGAGAATACCGTTGGTATCCTGAGCAAACTTTGTGAATACGAACTGATAAGAGTATACGTTTGCGATATCGGATACGCTACCTATGGATTCATCGTTTGTGGGGTCGTTGCTGTAGGTAAGCTTAGCAATGTTCTGATTAGCCTTTTCAATAGAATCGGTTACCTTTGCATCGTAAACAACGGTGAGTGTATCGTCTATAGCGAACTTACCCGGAACGTTCATAGATGCTGTAAAGTCAACCTTAAAGTCTACTGTACCCTGAGCAAGCGTCAGAGTGTAGTCAGTGCCTTTTGTAAGTAAAGAGTCTCCTTGATATACCTTAATGCTATCTGCAATAAGCTCTAAGCCGTCTGCCATAGTATCTTCAATGAAGTACTTATAGGTTGTGTAAAGTGTATGAGACGGAACTGCGGTTGTGATCTTAAAGGTTATTGTTTCGCCAATATTAACAGATGTACCCTTACCGAAGGTGCCGTTGTTTTCTTCAACCTGTTTTAAAATTTGAGGACGGTTTGCCTTTAAAGTGATAATGGCATCCTTATTAACAGTGGAGAGCATAACTGCAGAACGAACAGCGCTGCCTGCAAGTGTTGTGTCATCATATACAAGATAGTAACCATAGCTCAAATTAGGGATATTTACAGATGTTGCAGTGTCGCCTGCTTTAACAGGATCAATGTAGGTAGTAGCTCCCGTTGCCACAATATAATCGTGCAATTTTTCTGCTACCTGAGAGAGCTCAAAGTTACTTCCGCCCGAATTCTTATCGGCTAAATACTCTACGGCCTTTTGAACATTACCGTCATCTTGCTTTCCAAGAACACCGGCAACGATTTCATGCTTGCTGTTTTCCCACTCACCATAGAAGAAATTGTAAAACGGTGTCTCACCATTTTTTTCGTACCAACTGTATGAAGTGTTGTTGCCGTTGGTAGTAGCATTGAAGATTTTGTAAACGTTGAACGTTTTACCAGCTACTGTTGCGTTTGAGTTGCTGGGGTTTTGAATGGTAATGCTACCAGTTGCTTCTGCTGCAGAAACTGCAATAACAGCACAGCTGCATACCACACAAAGACATACGATGACTGCCAAGATTTTTTTGATTGCTTTCATTGTTCTTTTCTCCTTTACTAAAAAATTTTTAATTTTTTGAAAGCGGATATTAATTTCGACACCTCCTTTTTCGGAATGTGCCTATGTAAATGCCCGTTGCTGCTATGATAAGCAACAAACCGAAGGCATAAAACATACTTGTTCCTATACCGCCGGATTCGGGTAGATCAACGATCATACCGTTTTTAACAACTAAGTTATATGCCGTTGTTCCGGCTTCGGCATAAAAACTGTCTTCCACACTTACTGTGCCGTCTTCATTAATAGTGAAATAAATATATTCACTCATTTCCAAGTATCCGTTCGGCGCTTGTGTTTCGGTCAATCGGTATCGAACACCGCATTTAAGGTTGTCGAAGATCAGCGTACCTGCATCGCCGGTTGCCTCGGTTTTTGCAACTTCGTTTGGAAGAACGTTTCCGTTTGCATCTACCGCTTCGAGTAAGAATGTAGCTCCTGTGAGCTGCTCGGTTTTCCAGAGATTTGTTTTGGTCAAACGGAGCATTACACGCTTGGTCGTATTGATAACTGTTAACAGCGTATTCTCGTCGCCGTTTTCATCGGTGGATATTATCGGTAAGCCGTAGGACACCAACCAGTTTACAAA
>JAGAZW010000255.1 GCA_017939855.1 Clostridia bacterium
GTCGAAGAAAGAGCTAAGGTGCGCCATCATTTAATTGAATTTTTGAGTTTTGAGGACAGCTTCACTGTTGCACATTATATACAAGCGGCAAAAAAAGCTATCGCCGATATTCACAGTCGAGGAAAAATCCCGATAGTCGTGGGAGGAACGGGACTTTATATTAATTCCTTAGTTGATAATATTATCTTCGCCGACTTTAAAACCGATTTTGAGTTAAGAAAAAAGCTTGAAGATGAGATGGAAACTGTCGGTGCTGATGCGATGCTTTCAAGGTTGTATGAAATTGACCCTGAAACTGCACAGAAGCTTCATTCAAACGACCGAAGAAGGATAATAAGAGCCTTTGAAATCTATTACGGCTGCGGTATGACAAAGCATCAGCAGGATGTTCTTTCAAAATCTGAGGAATCCCCGTATGATGCGGTTATGATAGGAATAAATTATCGTGACCGAGAGAAATTGTATGAAAGAATAAATAAACGGGTCGAAAAGATGATTGAAGAAGGCCTTTTGAGTGAGGCCAAAGCGGCATATAATCGCAACATAAAGCATACGTCCGGAGCTGTTCAGGCGATAGGTCATAAGGAGCTTTTTAAATATTTTATGGGGGAAAAATCCTTAGAAGAGTGTATAGAAAATCTTAAACGCTCTTCTCGCCGTTATGCCAAAAGGCAGATAACCTGGTTTTCGAAGGACCCTCGTATAAATTGGATATATCCTGACGAATGTGACGATATATCAGCCCAAGCGCTTGAATTTATCCAGAAAGGAGTAAATGGTAGATGAAGGAACATTTTGTTATAAAAATATTGGCAATTTTAGGCATTACGGTATTTGCTGCCCATCAGATTTACTCCTCTGTATATAAACCCATAACAACCGAAAGTGCCGTAGCTTATACCGCTACAGACGGTCTTAATATAACCGGCGTACTTATACGTCAAGAGCAAATAGTCTCTAGTGATGATAAAGGGGTACTTCATTTTGAAACCTCTGACGGCAGTCGTGTTGCGAAGGGCGGCGTTATTGCGAATGTTTATAGTGACGCTGAGGATTCGGTTAATGTAAACAGACTTCGTGAAATAGAAGAACAAATAAAGGATATTGAGGAAATTCAAGGATACAACAATCTTCAGGCCTCCGACCTCGACCTTGCAAGTAGCAGAGTAAATACAGCGTTGAGTAATTTTGTCTTTAATTGTTCGGCGGGGAATTTCTTATCTGCCCACGAAGACAGTGCGGTGCTTTTATCTGCTACCAACCGCAAACAGATTATAACGGGAGAAGAAATAGATTTTTCAGAGAAGTTATCGAGCCTTAAAGCCCAAAGGGATAAGATATCCGAATCTCTTTCAAGCCCTATTGATACTATTACGGCCGACGAGTCTTCCGGATACTTTGTTTCCTCAACCGACGGATACGAGCAGGTGCTTTCTTGCGAAAATCTGGATAAACTCACACCCGAATATTTAAGCGATATTAAACCTAAAAGTGTCCAGAAAAATGCGATAGGTAAAATAGTTTCGGATTATGAATGGTATATAGCAGCACGAATCTCTCTGAATGACTCTCTTAAGTATAAGCAGGGAGAATCCCTTACAATTCGCACGTCAGACAAGACTATGGAACCATTGCCTGTCACTGTCAAACAAATAAACATATCTGAAAAATCTTCGAGTGCGGTGGTTATATTCTCCTGTCAGCAGATGAACAGCACCCTCGCTTGTATGCGAACGGGTGCTATGACGGTCATAAACAAGGAATACACAGGGCTTAAAGTGAGCAAAAAGGCGTTAAGGGTAGTAAAAGGAAAAACGGGAGTTTATGTGCTGTCCGGAATTAATATCAGGTTTTTGCCCGTCGAGGTCATATATACGCACGAGGAATATGTTATCTGCAAACAAATAAAGGAAAACGCTGATAATATTTTAAGGCTCTATGACCAGGTGGTTGTGAAAGGAAAGAATTTATATGACGGAAAAGTCATCGGTTGAGATTTTTGAGGAAAATTTTGCTCAAATAAAGAAAAACATCAAAATTGCAGCAGAGAAAAGCGGCAGAAGCGAAAAAGACATTATTCTACTTGCTGCAACTAAGACGGTGGATTGTGAAACTATAAACTATGCAATAAATGCTGGTGTAAAGTATATAGGCGAAAACAGGGTTCAGGAGTTTTTATCTAAAAAGGATTCACTTTGCGAGTGTCACCGTCATTTTATAGGTCATCTTCAGACCAATAAGGTAAAGGACATAATCGAGCACGTCGAGCTTATTCATTCGGTAGATTCTGTTCGCTTAGCACGAGAAATTTCAAAGCAAAGCATAAAGCATAATAAAACAATGGACATTTTGCTTGAGGTAAATATAGGTGCCGAAGAAAGCAAGTCCGGTTTTTTGGAAGAAGAACTCATATTAGCAGCAGAAGAAATATCCAAATTACCTTCAATTCGTATTCGTGGACTTATGGCAATCCCTCCTGTTATGGAGTCTGAGGGGGATAATGATAAATATTTCATAAAAATGAAGAAACTGTTTATTGACATTGGTAGCAAAAAAATGGATAATAGTAGTATAGATATACTTTCTATGGGTATGTCCGATGACTATGTCGCCGCTATAGAAGCGGGCTCAAATCTCGTAAGAATCGGTACAGCTTTATTTGGAAAGAGAATATATAAATAAAAGCCGAAAGGTTTTAAAAGATAAAGGAGTGTAAATATGGGTCTTTGGGAAAGCTTTAAAAACATAATGACTATCCCCGATGAAGATGATTATGATGAAGAGGTGGCAGAGACTGTAGCAGGTGAAGAAAAGAAAAAGAGTTATGATGACTCTTTTTCCGCTAAAACTTCAGAGTCTCCAAGACTTATTAAATCTAAAGCAGGTTCGTCTTCTCGTGCGGCAGCTCCTCAACTTCAGGTGGTTTTGGTTAAGCCCGACCGCTTTGAAGATGTAACCTCCATTGCAGACCATCTTAA
The DNA here is from genome assembly GCA_017939855.1 of Clostridia bacterium. Taxonomy (GTDB): domain Bacteria; phylum Bacillota; class Clostridia; order Oscillospirales; family Acutalibacteraceae; genus UBA737. Next base: position 2,979 of record JAGAZW010000255.1, read on the forward strand.
CGAAAAGAAGACGGTTGTTCTGAATTTGGAGGCGGCAAACCGTGATGTTTCCCGCAGAATAATTGACTTTTTAAGCGGTGTTGCCTATGCAAATCACGGCAATATCCGTAAAGTTGCTAACAGCACCTTCATTATTGTTGCTCATGACGTGGATGTTATGGGAGAACTTATGCTTGATGATTACGAAGAAGGTAAACTATACTTTTAATGGATAGAGAAATTCTTCTTGCACGTGCAGAAGACACCGCTGATAAATGCGAAAAAACATCTGCTCCTGCTTTTTTAGGGTTTCTGACAGATGAAGAGGCGGCGTTAATAGCAGCCTTTTTCGGTGGCAAAAAAATCAAATTCGGATTTTTCGGAGGATTTGATGACGCTACTCGTAAATATCTTGCGTGTTTACCTGACTGGTGTGAAGATACAGCTTATCCTATAATGGCCGTTACATTTACTTTCAGAGAATGCGACGTGTTGTCTCATAGGGATTTTTTAGGTGCGCTTATGGGACTTGGCATCTCGAGGGAAAGTGTAGGAGATATACTTGTTGAAAAAGCGAGAGCCGTTGTGTTTTTAAGCCGTGAAATAGCAGGGTATGTATTTAGTCAAATAAAAAAGGTAGGCTCAGTGGGTGTAAAATGCGAAGAAGGCTATTCCTATCCGTTACCCCAGTTTAGTAAAAGAGTAGAGGCTTGTTGTACAGTGTCGTCGTTACGGCTTGATAATGTTGTATCAGCCATTTGCAGCATATCCAGAAACGAAGCGGCGCAATTGTTGGAAGAAAAGAGAGTTTCGCTTTGCGGACTTACCGTCCAAAAGACAACAAAGCTTGTATCTTCAGGTGATAAAATCAGCATCAGAGGCAAGGGCGTATTCTATATAACCGATACCGAATCTCTTTCAAAAAAGGGCAGAATTATTTTAAGATACGAAAAATTCATATAATAAACGGAGATGATTTAATGCTTTCCTCAAAGGAAATTCGCACAATCAAATTTTCTAATGCGGTTGGCGGCTATAAAAAAGAAGAGGTTGATATACTCCTTGATAAGTTAGAGGTCGACCTCGATAAGTATGAAAGAATTTTCGCAGAACAAAGCGCAAAAATTGAGGCGCTGAACATGGAAATTGAAAACTATAAGGTTTCTCAAAACAGTATTCAGAACGTTCTGCTTTCCGCCCAAAAACTTGCTGACCAGATTGTTGAAGAAGCAAAGTTGAAGAGTGAGCAGATTGTTAAAGAGGCAGAAGCGAGTATAGAGCTAATAACTGCCAAAGAAAAGGAGCTTTCCTTTGCTTTTGACAGAAAAGCGGGAGAGAGGAAGGCAAAACTGGAGGAAGAAATCGAGCAGTATTTGACTCTTTCCAAAGAACAGGCAACAAAAATAGAAAAGGCTACCGAAGATTGTGTAGAACGTCAACAGGCAATATTTGAAAGAACAAAATTGGAAATTGCCAACTTCAAAGCTGATATAACCAAGCGTTATAAGGAGCATCTTGAAATGCTTTCAAAGCTTCCCGACACAGCTGACGTTGATCCTCGTCTTGCTGCGAAAGCAATAAAGGGAAATGAAGACAACAATTTTGATATGAATAGTTTTTCACCCGAGCAGCAGCTCGAAAAAACCGAAGTATCGTCACAAGCGGTTATAGAAGCCTTTAATGACGGTATGGAGGAGCTTGAACAAGACTCTGCTGGATTTACAGTGGACGATAATATTAAAGAATAGAGAGTGTGAAGAGTTAATTGATTTCTTATATACTTGCTGTCCTTGTGGGTCTGGGCATTATATCGCTTGATCAGATAAGCAAATGGATAGTATCATCAAATATGGAACTGGCAGGAAAACCTATAGGCTTTATTGACGGGTTTATCGAATTTTCATATATTCATAATGATGGTGGTGCCTGGGGCTTTATGAGTGGCAACACATGGCTTTTGGTGTCTATGACGGTCATTGCTATGCTCATATGTCTTGCCTTGCTTCTTCGTCACGGGCTTTGCAATAAGCTTTTGTTTTGGTCAATGATATGTATTCTTTCAGGTGGAATCGGTAATCTTATAGACCGAATTTTCCGTTCGGGGAACGTAATAGACTTTATAAATTTTCAGTTCATTGACTTTCCGGTTTTTAACATAGCGGATATAGCGGTTTGTGTTGGTACGGGTCTGCTCGTTCTTTATTTTGTGTTGGATACTTTTAAGGATATAAAGGCCAGAAGAGAAAACGTAAAGATAAAAGAAAATGGAAATTAAGGTATGCTTTGACGGCAAAATAGGTTGCCGACTTGATGTTTTTGTATCTGAGGCAGCCTGTGTTTCACGGTCGAGAGCCGTTTCGCTTATTGAGCAAGGAGCTGTGAGGGTAAATAGTACAAAATGTCCTAAAAATTTTAAGTTGAAACCGGAAGATAAAATTGAAATTTTTGTCCCGGAACCCGAAGAATACACCGCAAAAGCCGAAAACATTCCCCTAGATATAGTTTATGAGGATAATGACGTTTTAGTTGTGAATAAGCCTAAAGGAATGGTAGTTCATCCCGCCTCCGGAAACTATAGCGGCACCCTTGTTAATGCAATAATGTATCATTGTGGTGACAGCCTTTCGGGAATAAACGGTGTTATGCGTCCGGGAATCGTACATCGCATTGATAAAAATACAAGCGGACTTTTAATGATTGCTAAAAACGATAATGCACATAATTTTTTAGCGCAACAAATAAAAACGCATTCCTTTACCAGAGAATATGAGGCAGTAGTATACGGAAACATTAAAGAAGAAAGTGGGACTGTCGATGCGCCTATTGGACGTCATCCGGTAAAGCGTAAGCAAATGGCTGTTACAGATAAAAACAGTAAAGAGGCTGTGACTCATTTCTCCGTTTTAAAAAGAATGGAAAAATTTACCCATATAAGACTTAAACTACAAACGGGCAGAACTCATCAGATAAGGGTACATATGTCTTATATAGGGCATCCTGTTGCAGGAGACGAAGTGTATGGTCCCACGAAGGTTATAAAATCTCTCGGAGGTCAGTGTCTACACGCTAAAAAGATAGGCTTTGTCCATCCAAACGGTGAATATATGGAATTTGAAAGTGACCTGCCCGAATATTTTAAATTGTTTTTGGAAAAGGAAACTAAAAATGAAGCTTTTTGAGGGTTGGCTTATTGCGGCGGATGTAGACGGTACGTTAATGACAAATGGAGTAATACCGCAAAGAAACATTGAAAAAATAGAATGGTTTTTATCTGAGGGCGGATTTTTTTCACTCTCTACCGGAAGAACTCCGGGAGCTGTGGGCGACATCAGAGAGAAAATTAAAAATATATCACCGTCAATAATGGGCAACGGTGCAATGATATATGATTTCGAGAAAGATGAGCTTGTATATAATCGTTGCTTACCGCAGGAAGATAAAATAGTCATAAAGACAATTTATGACGAATGTAGTGATCTGGGAATGGAAATCCATTCGGGAGTAAATGTTCTGGTTCCCAGAAGAAGCGAGGAAACAGATATTCACGAAAGCTATGAAAGTCTAGAGGTCTCTAATCCGTCTATGGAAAAGGCTATGGAATATCCTTGGACTAAGGTTTTGGTAGCTTTAAAAGATGAGAACGATGCTCTGAGGGTAAAAGAAATAGTGTCACGCTTTGAGTTAAAATCAAGGTTTTTAAACACAACTGCGAGAATAGACGGTAAAGATTATCATTATTTAGAGCAGGTGTGCGAGGGAACATCAAAGGCATCGGCACTAAAAGAACTTTGCAAGATTCTCAATATAAAAAACGGGCGTTGTTGTGCTATAGGGGACTATTATAACGATTTTGAAATGCTTTTGTCTGCCGATATTTCGGCGTCCCCCCTAGATGCACCCGACGATATAAAAGAAAAGGTTAATTTCATATGTTCAAAGGCTGAATACGGCGCAGTTGCCGATTTCATAGATTACATACAAGAGGCTATAAGAAAGGAAACAAAAAATGGACGCTAATTTAAAGAAAGAACTTTCAAAACAGGCAGTAAAAGTCAGAATGGGCATAATCGATGCCGTGCATTCTGCAAAATCGGGACATCCGGGAGGCTCACTTTCGTGTGCAGATATATTGACATATCTATACTTCGAAAAGATGAACATAGACCCTAAAAATCCTGATAAAGCAGACAGGGACAGATTTGTTTTATCAAAGGGTCACGCTTCCCCGGCTCTTTATTCTGTACTCGCTAATCGAGGTTTTTTTGAGGTTGAGGAGCTTAAGAATTTCCGTCAGATAGGCTCAATGCTTCAAGGTCATCCCGACAAGAAAAAGGTACCGGGTGTCGATATGACAACTGGCTCTCTCGGTCAGGGAATATCTGCTGCAGTTGGAATGGCGCTATCGGCTAAACATTTTGGTGATGATTTCAAAGTTTATGCCGTTTTAGGTGACGGTGAGCTTGAAGAGGGTCAGGTATGGGAGGCAGCAATGTTTGCTGCAAACAAAGGACTTTCTAATTTGATTGCGTTTATTGATAACAATAATCTTCAAATTGACGGAACTATTGATGAAGTAAACTCCGCAAAGCCAATAGATAAAAAATTCGAGGCTTTTAACTGGAAGGTAATATGCATCGACGGCAATGACTTTGATCAAATAGAGGCTGCCGTTAATGAGGCTGAAAAATCAGATAAACCTGTTGCAATAGTTTGTAGCACGGTTAAAGGCAAAGGCGTTTCCTATATGGAAAATGCAGTTAATTGGCACGGTTCAGCTCCAAATGATGAGTTGTATCAGGTTGCAATGGGTGAATTAAACGAAGCCCTTGCAAAATTAGCATAAGGAGGTTGCAAAAATGGGAGAAGTTAAAACAGCGGCAACCAGAGCAAGTTTTGGTAAGGCTTTGGTACAGCTTGGAGAAAAAAGAAACGATTTTATAGTTATGGATGCGGACCTTGCTGCAGCAACGCAGACAGGTATGTTCAAAAAGGCATTCCCCGAGAGATTTTATGACTGCGGAATAGCTGAGCAGAATATGATAAGTATTGCTGCAGGTATTGCCACAACCGGCAGAAAGGTGATAGTTTCATCTTTTGCTATGTTTGCTGCAGGAAGAGCGTTTGAACAAATAAGAAATTCCGTTGGATATCCAAACCTTAATGTTATTATCGGTGCTACACATGCGGGTATTTCTGTCGGCGAGGACGGTGCTACCCATCAGTGCTGTGAGGATATAGCCTTGATGCGTACCATACCGGGTATGACTATTATTAATCCCGCTGATGAGACTGAAGCAATTAAAGCAGTTCATGCGGCTATGGAGGTAGACGGACCTGTTTATATGCGCTTTGGAAGACTCGCAGTACCCTTCATATTTGACGAGGACTATGATTTTAAAATCGGTAAGGGCGTAGAGCTAAGAAATGGTGACGATGTGACCATAATTGCAACCGGTCTTATGGTAAACGAAGCTTTACAGGCTCACGATATCCTAAAAGAACAGGGCATTTCTGCAAGAGTTATCAATATTGCTACCATTAAGCCTCTGGATGAGGAAATTGTCATAAAAGCAGCTAAGGAAACAGGCGCAATTGTTACTGCCGAAGAGCACACAGTTATAGGAGGCCTTGGTTCTGCAGTAGCTGATGTTGTTTGTGAAAACTGTCCTGTTCCGGTTATTAAATTGGGCGTTTATGATGTATACGGTCATTCAGGTCCCGCACCGAAGCTTCTTGATGAGTTTGGTCTTCGTGCAAAAGACATCGCTGAAAAGGCAAAGAAAGCATTAGAGCTTAAAAAGTAAGAATTTAACATCGTGCAAAACGTGGAACATATCATTTTGTTTTGTCACGATAATACAAAAAGGAGATGCCGAAAGGCATCTTCTTTTTGCGCTTGGCGACTTAAAATCCCTGAGTTACAGTTAGCGTTGCAACACTAGAGGATATGATGATTATAACATATTTTTGCGAAATATCAAGTACTCGAAGTATTTTTCTTGAAAAAACTTTTATAATTATATCAAGTAAATGAAGTAAGGGAGTATTGATGTGCAGTTAAATGAGGCTATTTCAAAAAGAATAGATGAGTTGTTGAGAGAAAGGAAGCTGACTCAGTATAAGCTTTCGAGAAAAAGCGGTGTACCGCAGTCAACATTAAGTACTATAAAGAGTTGCACTTTCCACAGTATGAAACTGCGTATTATTTATGAGATTTGCGAGGGTTTGGAAATAGAAATGAAAGATTTCTTTGATTCGCCGCTTTTCGCTCGTGAAAACCTTATAGATTAGATGACACAACAAAGACCTCGGAGTTAATCCGAGGTCTTGTTTATCAACTGGTAAAATCGTTGTCAAGGGTTATAACACAGCAGTAGGTTTCGTCTATGATATGGGCGAGGGTAGCGATTCTTTCCTTCAAATCGTCATCTGGTATGCTGAAATCAGAGGGGACTACTACATCAAATATAAGGTTAGTGCGTCTGTCAGAATGCGGAGTCATACGAAAATCGTGTAGTGAAAGACGTTTATCTATAGTATGAATGGCGTCGAGCATTTTCTGCTTTGTATTTTTTAAAACTTCGCTTTCATTGTCTATTGGGTCCATGTGGATAACAAGCATAATCCCCATTTTTTCCTGGATAACCTTTTCACAGATGTCTATCTGTTCGTGACATTTAACAATATCGACGTTTTGCGGAACCTCGACGTGTACCGAAGCAAACTGTCTGCCTGGACCGTAGTTATGTACTATTAAATCGTGAATACCTATAAAATCCTCGAAGGCGAGAATGTTTTCTTGAAGCTGCTCTATAAACTCTTTTTCAGGCGGCTCCCCCAAAATTTGATTAAGGGTATTTTTTGCAGAGGATAGCCCTGACCAAAGAATAAATACAGCTACCGCTATGGTCATAACTGCATCAAGATTAAAGGGGAGATTTGTAAGCGAAGTTATAAGTGCGGCAACGAGAATTGCGAAAGTAGATATACAGTCGTTCAAAGAATCCTGAGCAGTAGCAATTAAGGCGGCAGACTTGATTTTTCTGCCCAAGTATCTGTTAAATAAAAACATCCAGAATTTCAAAAAAATTGAAATTGCCAATACAACACCTGAGAAGATACTATATTTCGGTGAAGAGCTGCCGTCAATCAAAGAAGTTACAGCTTCTTTGATAAGTTCAAAGCCCACAAGCAGTATAAGCAAGGATACTATAAACGCCGAAATATACTCCATTCTGCCATGTCCAAACGGGTGATCCTTGTCAGCAGGTTTTGCTGCGAGTTTAAAGCCTAACATTGTAACCAAAGACGAACCCATATCGGTAAAGTTGTTGAGACCGTCGGCAATAATGGACATACTGTGTGTCAATGCTCCGGCAAACATTTTGATGATACAAAGAATGATATTTGTCGCAATTCCCACATAACCGCCCAGAGTTCCGTATTTGTGCCGGACTGCTCCATCTGAACAATCATTGTTTTTAATGAACAATTTAATTAATAGTTTTGTCATATTAAAGCTTTGCTCCCTTTGAGCCTTTTGTGCCAAAGGAAACTCCCGAAAGAATATTTGTGTCGATAGTAAATGTCAAATTCTCACGGTTTCTTTGCCTTTTGAAAGCTATTTCGATAAGACGGTCTATCATATCGGTGTACTTAAGGCCGGTTGCTTCCCAAAGGTAAAAAGCGAGGGAACCGGGAATGGTATTTATTTCGTTGGCATAGACCTTGCCTGTTTCGGTATCTAAAAGAAAGTCAATTCTAACAACACCGCTGGAATTGGTAGCCTTGAAAATTTCACAAGCAAGTTCTCTTATTTCCTGCGCCTTTTCTTCTTCAAGGTCGGCGGGGATTTTTCTTTCTAGAGATGCCATACCCTTACTGGGAGCTTTTGATTTTCCACCCGACATATATTTATTTTCATAGGATAAAATTTCATCATTCATAAAGGGTTCTTCGCAAACACTTGCCTCACAGGAATCGGCGTCGCCTAAAACCGAGCAGTTGATTTCTCTTAGTGAGGTTATAGCTTTTTCGGCTAAAACAACATCTGCAAAGGATACAGCAAGTGAGATTGCCTCGTCTAATTCTTCCTCGCTTTTGACCTTGCTTATTCCCACGCTAGAACCTAAGTTTACGGGTTTTATAATAAGGGGGAACCCTATTTTTCCTTTGATTTCGTCTATTGTCTCTTGCTTGTTGGTGCGATATTTACGAGAACGGAAACAAACACAGTCAAGCACCGGAAGCCCATTGGCGTTAAGTACATCTTTAAAGACCTTTTTGTCCATACCGACTGCTGCAGAAAGTATATCACAGCTTATGTAGGGAAGACCCAAAAACTCGAAGTATCCCGCCATCGTGCCGTCTTCACAGTTGGTGCCGTGAACGATAGGAAAGGCAATATCAATATTAATATCCTTTTTCTTGGAAAAAAGTCCGTTTTCGAGGTAGTGCATAGAAACACTGTCGCCGTCTTTAATCAGGGTTACCTTCTTCGAAACTTTTAAAAGCTTATCTAAATCGCTGTAGTTTTCTATTTCGAAAAGTTCGTCTGATGTATACATAGTCCCCGACTTATCTACATATATAGGTGTAACGTCATATTTTTCTCTGTTGATTGCCCTCATAGCCTGAACTGCCGAGATAATGGACACTTCATGCTCAACGCTGCGACAACCGTAGAAAACGGCAATATTTGTTTTCATAAAATCTTACCTTTCTTAATTAAGATAGTTATCGGGAAGGTCGTTTTCCAATAAAACGACACTTTTGTTTGTAATAAATTGCGAATAGATTTGCATAGCTTCAGCAAAACCGGCAGCGACAAAAACCTTATCTTTATTAAAGTTTGTGGTATCAATAGCATCAAGCATAGGCTTTGCCCTGTTTTTGCCCACAAGAATAATTATATCACAATACTTTGTACATTCAAGTGCTAACTGATAATTACACTCATACTCTTTATCACCGAGCTCAATAAGACCGGGTGTAATAACGGTTTTTTGCATACCGTCAAAGCAGCCCAGCACTCTTACCGCTTCAAGACAACCCACAGGGTTTGAGTTATACGCATCGTCAATAAGCAAGGAACCGTTTTTAAAGGGCTTCAGCTCAAGACGATGTTCAGTAGCTTTCAGTGCTGCTATTGCAAACTTAATATCGTCGGCCTTAACTCCTAACTTATATGCCATAGCCGCCGCCGCTACAATGTCTGCCACCGAGTGAAGACCTAGAAGTTTTGTGGTAACCTCTAAAACCTCTTCGTTAAGATAAAGTCGGAATTTCGAACCATCGGGTCCGTAACGGATATTTTGCGCTCGATAGTCAGTATCGTTCCCAAATGGTATAAGGGTGTTGTCTGTCTTATCATATCTTGATAAAATATCGGGCGAATCATTGTTTATAAGCGTGAATCCGCCTTTTTTCTTTATAGCGTCTGCCAACTCAAACTTAGTTTCAAAAACATTGTCGACAGATTTAAACGTTTCAAGGTGTTGTGCACCTACAGAGGTTATAATACCGCAGTCGGGGTTCACTATATCACATATTTCCTTGATGTCGCCTTTGTTTTTAGCGCCCATTTCACATATAAAAATTTGGGTTTTCGGTTTGATGCTTTCACGAATTGTTCTGACAACACCCATCGGAGTGTTAAAGCTTTGGGGTGTGCAGACAGTATTGTATTTTTCACTTAAAATGCGGTTAAGTATAAATTTGGTTGTTGTTTTACCAAAGCTTCCGGTAATGCCTATAACTTTTAAATTTGTATGATTTTTAAGTATCCTTTTGGCATCGCTGATATAATAAAAACCGAAGGCTTTTTCTAAAGGATAGGTAATAATCCAAGAAATGAGCATTAAAGCGGGGGAAATAAAGGATAGTGCAAGGCAGCTTATCTTCATTATTTCTCCCAAAAGGGTGTTTTGGGTAAAGAAGAAAACGGTAATTAAAGCGGCGATTATTATAATTGCTGCGGCATAAAGCCTTTTGATACGGGAAGTAAAGACTAAAGGCTTAATCGATTTTTTTTGCGTGTTAAGACATCGGAAAATTCTGATTATGAGAATAAACGCTGAAATTATGGTAGCGATAAGAGCCTTGTTTGCCGAAATAAGCACCGAGCAAAGACAAAAAAGGCAGGAACAAAAGCAAAGCTCAATAACATAGGAATTGTTCATCCATTTATAGTATCTGCTAGGGTAATATGAATTTTGTTGAAGCATCTGAAACTGTCGGGTAACGGAAAATATTCCGGATAGCGCCATTAAAATCAGACAGATAAGTATATATACCAAAATAAATCAATCCTTTTTATTTTATGAAACTTCTAAGTATTGCGTGGGCCTCATAAGGCCTTTCGCAAAAAGAATAGTGCCCCGTTCCTTTTAAAACGCAAAGACCGGCATCAGGGATAAGCTTTTCTATCGTCTTTGCATCCTCAAGCGGTGTTGCGGTGTCGTTTTCGCCCCAAATTAAAAGGGTTGGACAGGAAATGTTCGGGATAATGTCACGAAGGTCTGTGTTCACAAGGGAAACAAGGGTCTTGCGAAGTACAGGGGGTGCGGCATTATAGTCGGCTGAACCGTAATGATTTCTTGCCTTTTCCAAAAGAGCTTGGGAGTGATTCTTTATAACAGGCAGTGACAGCACCTTTTTAATTGTCTTGAAATTTCTTGCTCGCTGCTTTTGTTTAAATGTCTTTTTAGGAATAAGTCCGGCAGAGTCGAGCAAGACAATTTTTTCGGGGCTTAGTTTTTTTGTGGCTGCGAGTTTTAAAATTACCCTTCCGCCGTGAGAATGACCCATCAGTATGGGGTTATCGAGGTTTATCTTTTCAATAAATTTAATTATAAGATTACAATAATCGTCTAAGCTCCAGGGCGTTTTCATTGTGTCGGAATTTCCGCAGCCGGGGAAATTAAGTCGAACGCAGCGGCAACGGTCGGATAAAGCCGCCACGATTCCGTTATATACATCAAGGCTCGAACCCCAACCGTGAAGCATTAAAAGGGGGATTCCGCAGCCTTCATCTTTGTATTCAATTTTAAGTCCGTCAATAACAATTTCCATTAAAAACAATCCTCAAAACATATCTTTAGTATATAATTAAATATATTATACCAAATGTTGCCTGAAAAAAGAAGTCTTTTTTTAAATAAATGTAAATATTATATTAGTTGCAAAATGGGTGAAAATGTGGTAATATATTATGAAACTTTATACACTTTGAGAAAGGGGCCGGTTTATGGCAGACAGTAGGGCAATCGGGATATTCGATTCGGGTCTTGGCGGACTTACGGTTGCAAAGGAAATTATGAAACTGTTACCGAATGAAAACATAGTTTATTTCGGTGATACAGGCAGAGTGCCTTACGGTACCAGAAGTGCCGCTACTATACAAAAATATGCAAGTGAGGACGAAAGATTTCTTCTTTCAAAGGACGTTAAACTTATAGTGGCTGCTTGTGGTACAGTGTCATCTGTAGCGGCAAATACCGCAAAAGATTTGCCCGTCCCTTTTATTGAAGTTATTTCTCATTCGGTTGATGCAGCGGTTAAAAACACCAAAAATAATAAAATCGGAATCCTTGCTACAGCCGCTACAATAAGAAGCGGTGCTCATAAAAGGATGATTATGGAAAGACTGCCCGGAGCACAGGTGGTCGAAAGTAGCGGAACGCTCTTAGTGCCTTTGGTTGAGGAAGGCTGGACAGATAAAGAAGACAGTGTTGTTTTGCAAACGGTGCAGCGATATGTAGAAGAGATGAAAAGGGTGGGTGTAGATACCGTTATCATGGGTTGCACACATTTTCCTGTTTTAGCAGAGGCCATCTCTGAGGTTATGGGTCAGGATGTGTTTCTTGTTAATATGGGTGTTGCCACAGCAAATGCGGTAAGACGGCTTTTGGAAGAAACCGATGCTTTAAACGAAGGGCTGTCACACGCAGACCATAAATTTTTTGTCAGTGACCGTACTGCTGCGTTTGAAAGTACGGCGTCAGTGTTGCTGGGCGAAAAAATAGACAATTTCATTGTTGAGCAGGTGGATATAAACAAGCTATGAAGGATGTTTTGATTAAAATAAAAGGAATCCAAGAGCCCGATAGCTCACAAAACGAAGCAATTGAATTTTCCACCGACGGCAAAATGGAAATAAATGAGGATACAATAACTATTTTTTATAATGAGGGTGAAATGCTGGAGGGCGCCGATATAAAGACCAAAATGCAGATAATCGGCAACCATACAGTTATAACCGAGCGTAATGGAAGTATGAATTCTCGTTTGGTCGTGCAAAAGGGCGTAAGAAACACCTGCTTTTATTCCACTCCCTATGGTGAGCTTAGTATGGGAATCTACGGAGAGGAAATAGAAAACGATCTTAACTCAAACGGCGGTAAACTTAAAATGAAATACTCAATAGACACAAATCTAAGTCTTTTGAGTAAAAATGAAGTTGAAATAACAGTTCGTGAAATAGAAACAGAGGTATAAAAATGTCGGTATTAGTAGAAAAAGCAAAGAAGCAGTTAAACGAAGTGGTGTTGTGTCCTGTAAATAATGCTATCGAAAAAGGAGCATTACAACCCTCCCAACCACTAAATGATTTTTCGATTGAGGTTCCCTCAAAGCGAGAACACGGTGATTATGCAGTAAACGCTGCGATGTGTTGGTCGAAGGCGTTTAAAACGGCACCTAGAGCAATCGCAGAAATTTTACTCGAATATGCAGATTTTAGTGATACTTATATTGAACGAGCCGAGATAGCGGGTCCGGGCTTTATTAATTTCTTTTTGAATGATGGCTACTATGCAGACATAGTTGCCGATATCAACGAAAAGGGTGCCGATTACGGAAAAAGCAATTTTGGCGACGGGAAAAGAATCTTGGTAGAGTTTGTGTCTGCCAACCCCACAGGTCCTATGCACATAGGCAATGCCCGTGGAGGTGCTTTGGGTGACTGCTTGGCGGCAGTATTGGAAGCTGCCGGTTATTACACCGAACGAGAATTTTATATAAATGATGCCGGAAACCAGATAAACAAGTTTGGACTCTCTCTTGATTTAAGATATCAACAGCTTTACAAAGATGGAATTGAGATGCCGGAAGATTCTTATCACGGCGAGGACATTATTAATCACGTTAAGGCTTATGCACAAATAAACGGTGACAGCCTTATGAACGTCTGCGAAGAGGAAAGAAGGGCGAAACTTGTAGAATTTGCGCTTCCTAAAAACATACAGGGTCTGCATGATGACCTTCTAAAATACCGTATTGAGTATGACACCTGGTTTAAGGAGAGTACACTGCATCAAAACGGAGAAGCTAAAAAAATAGTAGAGCTTTTGAAGAAAAGCGGTCACACATATATGAGCGAAGATGCCTTATGGTTTAAAGCGACCGATTTTGGTTGCGATAAGGATTTTGTTTTAGTAAGAGCAAACGGTATCCCAACATATGTTGTGCCCGATATCGCATACCACTACAATAAGCTTGTAACGAGAAAATTCGATAAGGCGATAGATATCTTAGGTGCCGACCATCACGGTTATGTACCTCGTCTGAAAGCGGCACTCACAGCATTAGGCGTAGATTCAGACAAATTGGATGTCGTACTTATGCAGATGGTACGTCTTGTGCGTGACGGCGAGGTTATAAAGGCTTCAAAGCGTTCGGGTAAGGCGATAACCCTTGTAACGCTTCTTGATGAAGTTCCGATTGACGCCGCCAGATTCTTCTTTAATCTAAGAGAGCCCAACAGCCATTTCGATTTCGATTTGGATTTAGCCGTTAATGAGTCGAACTCTAACCCTGTTTACTATGTTCAGTATGCACACGCCAGAATTTGCAGCATTATGAGAAATCTTGAAGCAGAGGGTATAAAATGTGATGATAATGTGAGTGTTAATTTGAAGGTTCTCAATTCTCCGGAGGAAAGAGAACTTATAGTACAGCTTGGGGCATTCACAAATGAGATTATCCAGTCAGCCAAGTGCTATGATCCTGCAAAAATTACCCATTATGTTAGTGAAGTGGCAACTAAATTTCATAAATTCTATGCTTCTTGCAGGGTAAAGGGTATAGACAGTGAGCTTATGATGGCACGGTTGCGTCTTTGCAAGGCAACTGCCACAGTTATTAAAAATGTATTGACAATGTTGAAAGTTGACGCACCGGAAAAGATGTAGTGCAGAAAAGTGAGGAAAAAGAAGATGAAGATAGATAACCGCAATCTTACTATGCTTATGGACCTGTATGAGCTTACAATGTCTAACGGCATTTTTCAAAGTAGATTAAAAAATACCATAACCTATTTCGATATGTTTTTCCGCCGAGTTCCAGATAATGGTGGATATGCCATAATGGCAGGTATTGAACAGCTTATTGAATATCTCAATAATCTTCATTTTGATAAGGATGATATTGAGTACCTTAAAAGTTTAAATTTGTTTTGTGACGAATTTATAGATTATTTGAAAGATTTTGAGTTTGTGTGTGATGTTTGGGCTATCCCCGAAGGCACACCCATATTCCCGCAAGAACCTATTGTGACTGTTAAAGGTCCTGCAATTCAGGCTATGATGATAGAAACAATGGTTTTACTTACAATAAATCATCAATCCCTTATTGCAACAAAGGCGAACCGCATTGTTCGTGCGGCCCAGGGCAGACCTGTTATGGAATTTGGTGCTCGAAGAGCGCAGGGTGCAGATGCTGCATACTATGGAGCCAGAGCAGCAATAATCGGGGGCTGTACCGGTACATCCGATGTAAAAACAGCTAAAGATTTCGGCGTTCGAGCATCGGGTACTATGGCGCACAGTTGGGTCCAGCTTTTTGACAGTGAATATGAGGCGTTTAAAATTTATGCCGAAACATATCCCGATAGCTGTATGCTTTTAGTTGACACCTATAATGTTTTAAAATCAGGTATACCGAATGCAATAAAGGTTTTCAACGAGGTGCTGGAGCCCTTGGGTAAAAGGCCGTTGGGAATTAGAATCGATAGCGGAGATATTACATATATAACAAAAAAGGCAAGAAAAATGTTGGACGATGCAGGATATCCCGATTGCAAAATATGTGTTTCTAACTCCCTTGATGAGCATCTTATAAGGGATATGATTTTCCAAGGTGCTATGGTGGATAGTTACGGTGTGGGCGAAAGACTGATAACAGCCTCCAGTGAAGCGGTTTTCGGAGGTGTTTATAAACTTGCAGCAACCGAGCTAGACGGAGTTGTTACACCTAAAATAAAAATCAGTGAGAACACTGCAAAAATAACAATTCCAGGAGTTAAAATTCCTTGGCGTCTTTTTGATAATAACACCGGCAAAGCTATTGCTGATGTTATCACCCTTAACGATGAAATTATAGACGATACAAAGCCTTATGAAATTTTTGACCCCGTCTATACATGGAAACGAAAGACAATAACGAATTTTACTGCCCAAAAGCTTCAAAAGCGTATTTTCAATAAGGGCAGTCAGGTTTATACTTCACCAACCGTTCAGGAAATTTCAGACTTTAGGGCAGCACAGGTAGAAACTCTTTGGGACGAGGTAACCCGTTTTGAAAAGCCTCATAACTATTATGTGGATTTATCCCAAAACCTATGGAATCAGAGAAATGATTTACTCAATAAGTTTAATAAAGGAGAAAAATCATGAGAAGGATAATAACTTTATTGCTTTCGTTAATCGTTGCTTTGTGTTTTGTATCCTGCTCAAAAGCAGAAAAACAAAAGCAGTCTAAAATAGGCATAGATGTTGAATACTATGCAAAGGCAGGACAAATACCCGAATGTGAATATCATTTAGGTCAAAATGTAGATGAAATGCTTTTGCAGCTTCAGCAAAGACAAGAAGCTGCCGAAGAGGAGCTCGGAGAGGGTACTCATCATCATAGCGCCGAGCTTGATAAAAACTTCTATTATCATAACGAGGAAATGGGTCTTATAATAACCTACGGTGAGAACGGTTGTACGTACCGTTATGATACCGATGAAAAACAAAAGGGAATAACCCATATTATTTCATCAAACACCGCCTACGAGTTTGAGGTAAGTGATGTTTCTACCGAAATTAAAAAGGCTATGAGCTCTTATGGTTTTAATACCGAGGAAAGAGCCCTTACCGAGAATGAAATATCTTATTATGGTGCAGCCGAAAATGCGACCGCACTCGAATATAAATTCAGCGGAAAGACAGTTTTGTTTATTTTCAACGACAACGCTCTTTTCGCAACCGCCCTTTATTACGCAGATTAAAAGGAGAAACTAATGCCAACCGAAGAAAAAGTAATGCCAACAACCTTGCCGGTTGTCGCACTCAGAGGTCTAGTCGCCTTTCCGAATATGATGCTCACTCTTGATGTGGGTAGAAAAAAGTCGGTTAAGGCGCTTAATAGTGCGATGGATTCAAATCAACTGATATATTTGATAACACAAAAGGATATAACCGTAAACGAACCGAAATGTGACGATTTATATGAAATCGGATGCGTTTGCAGAGTGCGTCAGGTATTCAAAATGGGAGAAAATGTGAAGGTTCTTTGCGAGGGACTATACCGAGCAAAGCACATCACATTTGCCGACACAGGTTCGCATTTTGTGTCTATGGTACAAAAATGCGAAGAAAAAGAAATAAAAAATCGACCTGTATATATTGAAACTCTTTTAAGAAAGGTAAGAGCAGCGTTTGAAGGATATTTACAGGTCAATTCCTCCCTTGCGGCAGATATCGCCTTGACGGTAGCAACAGCCGACGACATAGCATATTTATGTGATTTTATAGCCTTTAATATTCCGGCTCCGTTTGATGACAAGCAGTATGTTTTAGAACAGCTTTCTCCTGTAACACGAGCAAAAATTTTGTTGGAATTGCTTTCAAAAGAAAAAGAGATTTGTGAAATAGACAATCGCATAAGCGAAAAGACACGTCATCGTCTCGACGATAATCAAAAGGATTATTATTTAAAAGAACAAATTAAGGTTATAAGCGATGAGCTTTACGGTGATGACAGTGCCGATGAAATAGATAACTATTATGCAAAGACCGATGCTTTAAAAGCACCCGAAAGCGTTAAGGAAAAGATGCGTTCGGAAATTAATAAACTTGCTAAAATGCCTCAGGGTTCTCATGAGGGAACGATTTCAAGAGGCTGGTTGGATCTTTGTCTGGATTTGCCTTGGAACACCTTTGATGAATCCTCGGTAAATATAAAACGTGCCGAAAAAATTCTCAACAGAGATTTTCACGGTATGAAAAAGGTTAAAGAAAGAATTCTTGAGATGCTTTCGGTTTATGCCTTGAATCCTGATATAACCGGTCAGATTTTATGTCTTTCGGGTCCTCCCGGGGTAGGAAAAACATCTATCGGTAAAACTGTCGCAGAATGTATGGGAAGAAAATTTGCGAGAATTTCTTTAGGCGGGATGCACGATGAAGCCGAAATTCGTGGTCATAGAAAAACCTACATAGGCTCTATGCCGGGAAGAATCATAAATGCTATAAAGCAGTCGGGCGCATCAAATCCGCTTATACTTTTAGACGAAATCGATAAACTTTCAAGTGATTATAAGGGTGACCCCGCTTCAGCACTTTTGGAAGTTTTGGATCCGGAGCAAAATCATAGTTTCTGTGATAATTTTTTAGAAATTCCTTATGATTTAAGCCGTGTTGTATTTCTCACAACAGCCAATAATCTTGATACCATTCCGGCACCACTGCTTGATCGTATGGAGGTTATTTCTCTCGAAGGATATACAAGAGAAGAAAAATTCCATATTGCAAAGAAACATCTTGTTTCAAAACAGATTAGACGTCATGCTATGGATACAAAAAAATGCAAAATAACCGATGGTGCGCTTTACGGTCTTATAGATTTCTACACAAGAGAAGCGGGAGTGAGAAAGCTTGAGCGTTCAATAGCTTCTCTTTGCTCGAAGGCAGCAAAACGTATTGCGTCGGGGGATGCTAAAAGTGTTACAATAAAAGAAAATGACCTTGAACTGCTTTTAGGACAACACAAATATAATCCCGAAGAAATTTTGAAAAATGACGAAGTAGGTATTATAAACGGTCTTGCATGGACTGCTGTAGGCGGGGAAATTATGCAGCTTGAGGTTGCGGCGTTTAAGGGCACAGGTAAAATTCAACTCACAGGCTCTCTCGGCGATGTTATGAAGGAATCGGCAAATGCTGCAGTGACCTTTGTTCGCTTAAATGCAGCCAAATACGGCATTGACCCCGATTTTTATAAAGATATGGACATTCATATCCATGCTACCGAGGCGGCGGTCCCAAAAGACGGACCTTCTGCAGGTGTTACCATAACGACTGCTTTGATTTCTGCTCTGACAGGCAGAGAAGTGCGTCGGGACATTGCTATGACAGGAGAGGTAACCATTCGTGGTCGAGTGCTTAGAATCGGTGGGCTTAAAGAGAAGTCTATGGCAGCGTATAGAGGTGGAGTAAAGACTGTATTTATTCCGCAAAGCAATCTTCCGGACATGGAGGAATTAGACGATGTTGTTAAACAAAATGTTCGTTTTGTTCCGGTAAGTTATGTGGGAGATATTATAGATAATGCGCTGTTGGGAGTAGAGCACAAAAGTGAAAGCAAAGAATACTCTCCTATAGCCGCAAACACGGCAAAATCAGGTATAAGACAATGAATTGGAATAATGTAAACTTTGAAGCAGCCTTCGGCACTTTAGAGCAAATTTTTCCCTCTGATCTTCCTGAAATCTGCTTTTCGGGACGTTCGAATGTGGGCAAATCCTCGCTGATAAATAAAATACTTAACCGAAAATCTATAGCTCGGGTAAGCTCGACTCCCGGTAAAACCGTTACGATAAATTTTTATAAATTAGACGGTTTGCGGTTAGTGGATCTACCCGGTTATGGGTATGCTAAGGTAAACGACAGCGAAAAACAACGCTGGGCGTCCTTGATGGAAGGGTATTTTAGAAGCGGCAGAAATATTAAGCTTGTTTTTCAGCTTATCGATATGCGCAGGGGAGCTACAGAATACGATATATCCATGATAGAGTTTATGCGATATATGAAAATTCCTTTCGCCATAGTTCTAACAAAGTGTGACAAATTAAATAAAGGTGAGTTTAATAATTCCTTAAAGGATATAAAAGAACAGCTTAAAGAGATAATTGAGCAGAGTCCTGTACTGCCGTTTTCTGCACTAAAAAACATAGGTGTTGAAGATATAAGACAGACGATAATTAAAAGCATAGAAAAGTAAGGATTGACTTTTTTATAAAAAATGGTATAATTTGAATATATTTAGAAAAGGCTATGACAAAGAAAAGTAATAAAGAAAACGGTGTAAAGTGAGTCGCAGGTAGTGAAAATGCGAAGATACGCTCTTTATGAAGAACACTTTAGCAGCTGTAAACTGAAAAACTTTTGGTTTAGTAGGTACGCCGTATCCTCTGCGTTAAAGGGGTAAAGGTTTTTGTGACCTGATAAGGTGACTGCTTTGCAGTAATTTAGGTGGCACCGCGGATAATGCGTCTATTCGTCCTAATTTTTAGGGCAAATGGGCGCTTTTTTAATAATAATAACGGAGTGATATTATGAAACATATCGACATTTATGAAATTTTAGATGGCAAATATACAGAGCAAAAAGTGACCGTTTGCGGATGGGTGCGTACTTCTCGTGATTCTAAAAATATGGCATTTTTAGAGCTGAACGACGGCACTAGCTTAAAGCATCTTCAGATAGTTATTGACAAGGCGGTTTTAAGTGAAATTTCGGAATTTATGAAGCTGGGCACCTCCTTAAAGGTGGAGGGTACGGTTGTAAAGTCTGTGGTAGCACAGGACAGCTTTGAAGTAAATGCTGAAAATATCGAGGTTTTAGGCAAGTGTGACGCAGAATACCCGCTGCAGAAAAAACGCCATACGCTTGAGTATCTTCGCACAATGCCCGCTTTGCGAGTGCGAACAAATACTTTTAATGCAGTATTTCGTGTACGCTCGGTTGTATCTGCCTGTATTCACGAGTTCTTTCAGAAAAGAAGATATACCTATATTCATACACCCCTTATTACCGCTTCCGACTGTGAAGGTGCTGGTGAAATGTTCAGGGTAACGACCCATGGCTTTAACACCGAGTTTAAAACCGAGGAGGAATATAATGCGGCAGATTTCTTTGGAAAAAAGGCTGCCCTTTCGGTTTCGGGTCAGTTAGAGGGCGAGGTAGCTGCAATGGCGCTCGGCAAGATTTATACCTTCGGACCCTCCTTCCGTGCAGAAAAAAGCAACACCCCACGTCACGTAGCGGAATTTTGGCATGTTGAACCGGAGGTCGCTTTTGCAGAACTCCCCGATATAATCGAAATAGCACAGGACCTTATTAAGCATATAATAAATACAGTTCTTAATGAATGTGCTCAGGAGCTGAAATTCTTTGATGCGCATTTTGAAAAGGGACTTATCGAAAAGTTAAAATCTGTTGTCTCTAATAATTTTGCGGTTATGACCTACACAGAGGCTATCGAAAAGCTGCTCGAAAGCGGTGAAAAATTCCAATATCCTGTAGAATGGGGTTGTGACCTTATGACCGAGCATGAGCGCTATATATCTGAGGTCATATGTAAGCGTCCTGTTTTCTTGACAGATTATCCTAAGGAAATAAAGTCCTTTTATATGAAGCAGAATACCGATGGCAAAACAGTTGCCGCAACCGACCTTTTAGTACCTGGAGTAGGCGAAATTATTGGTTGCAGTGAGCGTGAAGCAGACCTCGATAAGCTGCTTGAGGCTATGAAGGTAAGGGGTATGAATATAGACGATTATAATGATTATATCGCTCTTCGTCGTTTCGGCTCGGTTCCTCATAGTGGTTTCGGTTTAGGACTTGAAAGAATGATTATGTATGTGACAGGAGTTCAGAATATACGTGATGTTATTCTCTATCCGAGGACGGTAGGAACCATATCGTAAAGGGAGGCAGTTATGGAAAGATATATTTCAAAGCTGGATATTCTTGAAACACAGAGTGCAATAAAGATATTGCGTCACCGTTTCGAAGATGAATTGAGTGCGGCTCTTAATCTGAGCCGTGTTTCAGCACCTCTTTTTGTTAAAAAGGGAAGTGGACTCAACGACGATTTAAACGGTGTTGAACGCCCAGTTTCTTTCGATATTGCCGAAACGGGTGAGGTTGTTGAGGTAGTTCATAGTCTTGCTAAGTGGAAAAGAATGGCATTGGCAGAATATGATGTTCGGTTAGGCTCGGGTATCTATACCGATATGAATGCTATTCGTCGTGACGAAAAATGCGATAATATTCACTCTCTTTATGTAGACCAGTGGGATTGGGAAAAGGCAATTTCAAAGGAAGACAGAAATGTTGAGTATCTTAAAAATACAGTAAGAGATATTTATGCAGCGATTTTAAAAGTCGCCGATGAGATAGAGCAGAAATACCCGACACTTGATAACTATCTACCGCAAGAAATTGCTTTTATAACCTCTCAGGAGCTTGAAGATAAATATCCTTCCCTTTCCTCCAAAGAAAGAGAAAATGCAGTGGCTAAGGAATATGGTGCAGTATTTTTAATGCAGATAGGCTCAAAGCTGAAAAGCGGCAAAAAGCATGATGGCAGAGCCCCCGATTATGACGATTGGTCCTTAAACGGTGATATCCTTGTGTATAACAGAGTTTTAGACGCATCCTTTGAGCTTTCCTCAATGGGAATAAGGGTAGATAAAAATACCCTTATGCGCCAATTGCAAGAAGAATCTGCCCAAGAAAGATTAACACTACCTTTCCATAAAGCATTAATGGAGGATAAGTTGCCACTATCAATAGGCGGTGGTATAGGTCAGTCAAGGCTTTGTATGTTGCTGCTGCATAAGCTTCATATAGGTGAAGTGCATGTATCTGTCTGGCCTGAAGCCGAAAGAAAGCGCTGCGAAGAATTAGGTATTAAGCTGTTATAACCATCATAAAAAACCTCGTGCCGAAATCGGCACGAGGTTTTAAAAATATTATAAATTATGAATTGTTTTGAATATATTCAACAAGACTGCCTATAGTCTTAAGATTTTCAATTTCTTCGTCAGGTATTGTAACGCCGAATTCGTCCTCAATAGCCATAAGCATTTCAACAACATCAAGACTGTCGGCACCCAAATCGTCGGCGATATCGGTTTCCATAGTCATTGATTCTAAATCGGCATCAAGCTGCTGAGCTAACATTTCTTTAATTTTTTCGAATACCATAAGTAAAAGGCCTTCCTTTCAAAATAAAAAGTTTCTAATAAAATAATATTGCGTTTCAGCGGATTTGTCAACATATTTTTTTACGAATAAAAATGTTGCAAAAAGCGGCATTATAAAGTATAATATATCATATGTGTAAAAATTTTCAAAATATACTAGGGGTATAGAAATGGCAAATGAAAAAATGGTGAAAGCAATAACCTCAATGGAGGAAGATTTTGCGAAGTGGTATACCGATGTTTGTATAAAGGCAGAGCTTGTTGACTATTCGTCGGTTAAGGGCTGTATGATAATCCGGCCATACGGTTATGCAATATGGGAAAACATTCAAAGGATAATGGACGACCATTTTAAACAAACAGGACATGAGAATGTTTATATGCCTATGTTTATTCCCGAGAGCCTTTTGCAAAAGGAAAAGGATCATGTTGAAGGATTTGCTCCGGAGGTTGCCTGGGTGACTCACGGAGGGGATGAGAAGCTGGAGGAGCGTCTTTGCGTACGTCCTACCTCCGAAACCTTGTTTTGCGACCATTTTAAAAATATAGTTCATTCATATAGAGATTTGCCAAAGCTTTATAATCAGTGGTGTAGTGTTGTGCGTTGGGAGAAAACTACACGTCCTTTCCTGCGTTCTCGAGAGTTTTTGTGGCAGGAGGGTCATACTCTCCACGCAACCGCCGAGGAGGCAAAGTTAGAAACCGAGCAAATGCTTAATGTTTATGCTAAGGTTGCAGAGGAATATTTTGCAATGCCGGTAGTAAAGGGTCAGAAGACCGAAAAAGAGCGTTTTGCAGGAGCTGAGGCTACCTATACCATTGAAGCTTTAATGCACGATGGCAAGGCTCTGCAAAGCGGCACATCCCATTATTTCGGTGATGGTTTTTCACGTGCATTTGATGTATGTTATACAGATAAGGATAATAAACCTGTTCATCCTTTCCAGACTTCATGGGGTACCACTACTCGTCTTATTGGTGCTGTTATTATGACTCATGGCGATGATAATGGTCTTGTTCTTCCACCTGCGATTGCTCCGATTCAGGTGGTTGTCGTTCCGATTGCCTCGCATAAACCGGGAGTTAATGAAAAGGCTGAGGAAATTTATGAAACGCTCAAAAAGGTAAGCAGAGTCAAACTCGACAACTCCGACCAGTCTCCCGGATGGAAATTTGCCGAATATGAAATGAAGGGCGTACCGCTTAGAATCGAGATAGGTCCCAGAGATATCGAAAACGGCTGCTGTGTTGTTGTTCGCAGAGACAACAGGGAAAAGATCGTTGTCGCTCTCAGTGAATTGGAAACTAAAATTCCCGAGCTTTTAAAGGCTGTCAGAGATGGTCTTTATGAAAAGGCTCTTGAGCGCAGAGCAAATATGACCTATGATGTTAAAACTCTCGACGAAATGAAAAAAAACGCCGACGAAAAGCCAGGGTTTATCAGAGCTATGTGGTGCGGCGACAGAGAGTGTGAGGATAAATTGAAGGAAATTTGCGGCGTAACCTCTCGTTGTATTCCTTTCGAGCAAGACAAGATTTCAGATACCTGTGTTTGCTGCGGCAAAAAAGCTGATAAAATGCTCTATTGGGGCAAAGCATACTAATAAAAAGGTTCCCGAAGTTCGGGAACCTTTTTTGCGTATGGATATTTATTAGTATAGCGATTAGTCGGTCATATTATCGAAGTAACCCTGAACAAGTATAACAGGTGTTCCCTTATCGCCCGAGCCGCTTGTGAGGTCGCATAGCGAACCTATAAGGTCGGTGAGTCTTCTGGGGGTAGTTCCCTGAGACGCCATATTGCCCACAAGGTCACTGCCCTTTTCCTTGATAGCGTTTTCGATAGCCTCCTTGAGCTCTTCACCCTTAAGGTCAGCAAAATCGTTATCTGCAAGATATTTGAGCTTGAGCTCGTTTGGCGTACCCTCTAAGCCCTTAGTGTAGGCGGGGGAAACAACAGGGTCTGCCAACTCCCAAATTTTACCAACAGGATCCTTAAAGGCACCGTCACCATACACCATAACCTCAATATTCCTGCCCGAACGCTTCAAAAAGCTCTCTTGAATGGTGTTTACAAGGTCAAAGCAGTCCTGAGGGAATAGCTTTACGGTGTTTTCGGTGGATTTATTGGAGCCCAACAAACCGTATTTTGAGTTAAAACCGCTACCGGATATGGATTCGTTTAGTATCTCGTCGAGACCTACAACACGTTTTGCACCTGCTGCACGTAAAATACGCTTTGTACGTGCACGGGAATGGATATCGCAGTTTAATACATTGTCGGTGTAATTGAGGATAACTCTCG
This sequence comes from Clostridia bacterium, assembly GCA_017939855.1. Taxonomy (GTDB): domain Bacteria; phylum Bacillota; class Clostridia; order Oscillospirales; family Acutalibacteraceae; genus UBA737. The sequence continues at coordinate 27,521 of JAGAZW010000255.1, forward strand.
GGTCATTAGCTAAAATAATTTCAGCTTCTGCGCCGCAGGAACGGATAAGGTCACCATAATATTTGATGTAGTCAACACCTGTGAACGGATGAGGATTTTCACCGAACAATTCACGATATTTTGCTTCGGTCAATATATCTGAATAGGGGTTAATACCTGCTTCGTCTAACTGATCAAGGGAAACCAAAGCGTTACCCACTTCGTCACTGGGGTAGTTAAGCATAAGCACTATCTTTTTGGCGCCCATAGCTATGCCACGTAGACAAATAGCAAAACGATTTCGGCTTAAAATGGGGAATATAACACCTATAGTCTCGCCGCCGAGCTTTGTCTTAACGTCTTGAGCAATTGCATCAACCGACGCATAATTTCCCTGAGCACGTGCAACAACAGATTCTGTTACTGCTACTACATCACGGTCACGAAGCTCAAAGCCTTCGTACTCTGCCGCTTCTATAACGCTGTCAACAACAATAGCAGCGATGTCGTCTCCCTCACGGATAATAGGGCATCTGATGCCACGAGATATTGTACCTACTTTTCTTGCCATAAAATTGCCTCCAAGGTATTGAATTTTCTTACATTATTAATTATAATACAATTACAGTCATTAGTCAATTAGATAGAACTTACAATAGTAATAAGGTGAGCTTATATGAAAACCAAACTTGATTATTATCGTGTTTTTTATGAAACTGCACGTTTTTCCTCCTTTTCAATTGCGGCAAGACACCTGTATGTGTCTCAATCGGCAATATCACAATGTATAAGTCAGCTGGAAAAGGATTTGGGTGCTCATCTTTTTGTGAGGTCACGAAGAGGCGTTAGTCTTACAAAAGAGGGTATTCTATTGTTTCAAAAGGTTGAGAATGCTATGCAGTCTATTGAGCAGGGTGAGACCCTACTTGCACGCCTGCACCATTTGGATAGTGGTTCGCTTATAATAGCGGCAGGCGATACCATAACCGGACAGTATCTACTACCTTATCTTGAGCAGTTCCACGAAAATTATCCCAATATACGTATAGAAATGGCCAACTCTTATTCATCGAGAATGCTTCAATGTGTAAAAGAGGGGAAAGCAGAACTTGCCTTTGTCAACCTACCTGTAACAGACGATGAGCTTTGTATAAAACCTTGCCTTGAGATACATGATATTTTTGTGTGTGGGTCTGAATATAGTGCCAAAAAAAGTTACACTTGGAGCGAAATAGCTCAACTGCCCCTTATACTTTTGGAGGAAAATTCAAATTCACGTCGATATATTGACGAAAAATTCAAAGAAAAGAAAATAATACTCAAACCGCAAATAGAAATGGCGGTACACGACCTTTTAATACGCTTCGCTTCAATTCATTTAGGCGTATCCTGTGTGGTAGAGGAATTTTCAAAGGAAAGTCTTGACAGCGGTATAATAAAACCTTTAAATCTTAATCCGCCTTTGCCACCGAGAAGTATAGGCTGTGCATATTTGAAGCATAACTCTTTGTCTCCAGCCGCAAAAGCCTTCTTGAAGCTTATAAAATAATAAAATACGACAACACCCTACTTGGATGTTGTCGTATTTTTTATCTGATTATTTGAGCACGATGTTCCCGCAAATTTCAATCAAAAAATCTCCTTTTTTGAGAAGCTTTGCAAGATCAAAGGAGTCGGATGGCAGATATTTGCTCCTTATTGCCGCAAGTCCTTCGTGGTTCTTGTGCGGATGATGAAAATCAGAACCTGCAGTTATAATTGAAAGATTATTTTGTTTTGCCCAATCTGCGACCTGTCCTATTCTTGAATTGTGACCGGGATGCATATTGAAAACTTCGACACCGTCTAAAATTTCAGGATCAACCTTTTCTATGCCGTCTCTCAGGGGGTGTGCCTGGAGAAAAATGCTGTGTGGCAACGAATAATTATTTCTGAAGTTTTCAACCCCAAAGGGAAGAAAATCATAAATTTCCTCAAGCATTTTTCGGCTTATTCCGAAAACGAGGTACTCATTACGATTTTCCTCAAAGCATATTTCTGCGCCCAGATAAACCTTAACTCCAATCGCCTTTCCGAATTTTTCAGTTTCCTCAAAGTCTTTCAAAAAGAAGTCAATATATTCTTCTTTTGTCAGTTTGCTATGATTGTGAGAAAAATGATTTGTCACAGCTACAGCATGAAATCCGAGTCTTTTATAGGTTTTGACTATTTCTCTGGGTGAAATTTCGCTACATCTACTAGCAGGACTTGTATGGGCATCAAGCTCTATTTTGTATTTATAGTCGTGGCATAAAGTATCTTTAATTTCTTGTAAATTCATATTCTGTCTCGTTTTCTCGATA
>JAGAZW010000256.1 GCA_017939855.1 Clostridia bacterium
CAGAGAGGGAAGATTATTAAGGTTAAAATTGTGACCGTGAGTTGCGAAAATCATTTTGCTACCGCAAGTAAGAATGGCATATTCTGTGAGAACAGGAAATTGGAGCACCATCTGGTCGACCTCGGTATCGCAGTTTCCACGCACACATAAAATACCGTCTTTTAAAGGGTTGAGCATATCTATAACTGCTTTTGGGTCATAACCGTCCGGAAGGTCATTTCTTGGACCGTGATAGAGAATATCACCCAAAAGTAATATTCTGTCGGCATTTTCTTTTTTAAAGGCTTTGAGCATCGTGCTGCAATATTTAGCCGAGCCGTGTATATCAGAAGCGATAAACCATTTCATAAAGCTACTCCTTAGTTTTGATTTCTGTATACATTATATATTTTATCAACGCTTTATTCAATATTTTTTTAAAAGGTCTTGACAAACATAAAACTATATGATATCATTATGATATCAAAAAGATATTTAGAAGGAGAATATTTATGAGAGAAAAGGTATTAAACAAGAAGAAAAACGGAATGGCAGTTATGCTTTTGACTGCACTGCTGTATCTTGCAACTGTTGCTGGTGCGATTTACGGTGGAATACTAATGGAAAGCGGTAAATCCATTGTACTGTTTGTCGTAAGCATAGTTTGGGTATGCCTTGGTTGGATACCATTCATAGGCTTAAAGGTTATAGGTCCTCAAGAAGCGCTGGTACTGACACTCTTTGGTAAATACGTTGGCACACTCAAAGAAAACGGTTTTTATTTTGTCAATCCCTTCTGTGTAGCAGTAAATCCTGCAGCTGAAACCAAGCTTAATCAAAGTGGCGATGTGGATAATCATTCTAAAAAGAATGCCCTTTCTTTAAATACCGAGTTTAATGTAAACGTAAAGACAGTAAATAAAAAGGTCTCTCTTAAAATGATGACCCTTAATAACAGTAGACAAAAAATAAATGATTGTCTGGGAAACCCTGTAGAAATCGGTATAGCAGTTATCTGGAGGGTAGTAGATACCGCAAAGGCAGTATTTGAAGTGGATAATTATAAGGAGTATCTCTCATTGCAGTGTGACACTGCTTTAAGAAATATAGTAAAAATTTACCCATATGATATAGCAACAAATGTTGATACCACAGGTGACGGTGTAGCCGATGACGGTAGTCTGAGAGGCTCTAGTGAAATAGTAGCCAACAGAATCAAGGAAGAAATTCAGCAAAAGGTAGAGTTCGCCGGACTTGAAATTATAGAAGCAAGAATTACCTATCTTGCCTATGCTCCCGAAATCGCAGCCGTAATGCTTCAGCGTCAACAAGCATCAGCAATTATTGACGCTAGAAAAATGATAGTAGACGGCGCTGTCGGTATGGTGGAGATGGCACTTGAGCGTTTAAATGAGAATAACGTGGTAAATCTGGACGAAGAGCGCAAGGCGGCAATGGTTTCAAATCTTCTTGTGGTACTTTGCGGCAACCACGACGCTCAGCCAATAGTAAACTCGGGCAGCCTGTATTAATGCAGGAAATTAATAAAAAACAGGTACCGTTAAGGCTCTCTGCGAAACTATACGATGCCATAGCCGCATGGGCAGAGGATGATTTCCGTTCGGTCAACGGACAAATAGAGTATCTTTTGACCGAATGTGTAAAGCAGAGGAAGAAAAACGGCAAATACGTATCTGACGAAATTGATGCTCCAATAGAATTAGATATCTAGTAAGAATAAAAATTCCCGCAATATTGCGGGAATTTTTTATCACATTTCAGTAATGTAGTAAACATAAATATACATTAAAAATTATTATTTAATTTTTTTCGCAATCGGTACTGTTTTCGACCATATTTCGAAGATTTTGCATTCTTTTGTCAAGTTCTGCGCTCATTTGAGCACACTCTAAAAGTTCATTTGCCATATAATCGGTAAAATGACCATCTTTTTTATAGCGTAGACGGTGTTCAAGACTTGCCCAAAAGTCCATGGCGATGGTGCGCAGCTGTATTTCAACCTTCATTTCCCGTTTTTCCTTGGCTAAGAAAATGGGGATACCTATTATAAGATGAAGGCTTCTGTATCCGTTGGGTTTAGGATTTGCTATGTAGTCCTTTTTCGCAATAAGGCGTATGTCATCCTGATTTAATAGTGCATCTGCCAACATATAAACGTCCTGAGGAAAGGAGCATATAACCCGTATTCCTGCCACATCGTTAAGATGTTCTTCGATGTTTTCCATTGTAACCTTAAGACCCAATCTTACGAGCTTTTCGCCTATACTCTTAGGCTTTTTAAGTCGGCTTTTAATGGTTTCAATAGGATTGCGGTCATACTGAATGGATAATTCCTCATTTAAAACATTAAACTTGGTTTCAACCTCCATAATAGCGCAACGGTAGTATGACATAAGTGTATTATAGGGGATAACACCCTTTTGCAGCTGCTTTATTACATCGTCGCTAAAGAGATTAAGAATTTGGCTGTTGTCGTTACTCATAATATCA
>JAGAZW010000257.1 GCA_017939855.1 Clostridia bacterium
CGCTAGAAGAATTACCGCCAGGAGTACCACTGCTAACCATACCGGACATACCTACATTTGCAGGGTTGCCGGCAGAATCAAGTGCAGTAATTTTAAGGTTATCAAATTCTGCAAGATTCATTCCACAAGCAAGGGCAATCTTACCCTTAGTATCGTGTGTGCGTGTTTCTACAGCTAAGGGTTCTGTCGCTTCGTTAATATATATCTTTACTATACCGTTAACAACATTTATCTTCATATGGTTAACAGCACCACGATTATAATTAACAACGCCGGGAAGTGTCGCACCAAGACGCAATCTTGTGCCACTGTCTCCCCAGAATCTTGCGGTTCCTTCCTGTTCGGCGTAACAAGCATAGCCACCTACACCTGTAAATTCACCGCTGTCCGAACCTGTGTAATTCATAATCCACTTTGTGGGGTCCTTAATTCCAAATACAACCATAGCCCAAAGCCATGTATTAGTTCCTTGCTTATAGTCTACCTCCACTTCAAAGTTTTCAAGTTGCATTACATCCCAAACAAGTGTTGAAATTTTAGTAGATGCAAATTCTTCGGACCAATCTCTCTGTTCAAATTCCTGATTGATTCTAGCGATTCTGCCACTCTCGTTAATTTCCCACTGTTCGGATGTAGGAACCTTCTTTAGTCCGTCATTACCTGTTGTTTTTGTGTAATATGTTACAAAATCATCAAGTTCTGCATCAGAATCAAAATAGTATTTTATTGAAGTATTTGGATCGTAATCAACGATAACTTCAAGGTCAATCTTTCCAGTGAGATTCTTTGGATTTGTAAACTTATTTGAAGGAATAATTATTTTTCCTACATGCTTATATATGCCTGGAATATTGGAACGGAATTCAGGACAATTCCACTCAACCGCCATATGATATACTCTGCCATCATCCGCTTTAACATTTACAATCTCTGGCAAAGTATATTCTGCAAACTTATCGTTATGGTCATAAACTATTTTTTCATTTGGCAGAACCTCAGTGATTTTTCTGTTTTTAACATCGTAATCAATAATAGTTAAATTATCGAACATAGCCGAATTTCCGTTTACAGCAAGATATATATATCCGCCTTCATAATTCTCGGGAGCATCGGTAACCACAGCAGGGTAATCATCAACCTTAATAGTGACTTTAGAGCCTAAAACTGTAATTTTCATCCTATGAATTGCATTTCTTTCATAGTTTTCGAGAGCGGCACCGTAATTTTTGTGATATTCCCAACCAGTAACATACTCACGGCTCCAACCGGAAATCACACCCTCTTGCTGCAAGTAATTTACGCGTCCGCCGTCCTTTGAAAGAGCAAATTCGCCCATTTTCTTTGCACCGAAACCAACCATCGCCCATCTGTATGATTCTGTTCCTTGCTTAAAATCGATTGTCAATTCAAAGTTTTTATATTTCTGCTTATTCAGGACAAGCATTGCAACATTCGCAGAATCACTTTTAGCACCTTGATTAGCCTTTTTAAGCATACCATCTGTCAAGAACCAATTATTACGCCAGTCAACCTGTTTGAAACCTGAACCTTTTATATCGGGGTTAGCTTCAGTTGCATAATATGCCGTGAAGTCGTCAAGGTCGTCTGCACTATCAAAGAAATACCTTCTTGTAATATCGGGGTCATAAACCTCAGAAACCTCCACTATTGCATACGCATCAAGTTGAGCAGGGTTTAATGTAGAATCTGCATTCAGTTTTCCTGTAAATTTATATTTACCGGAATAATTAGAATCGTAAGTTTCCGATGACCACTCAAGTATGTCTATTTTTTTCTTACTACCGTCTTCAAAAGTTGTATCAACTGATTTAGGTAATTTATCCTTTGCCGCTTCAATAGAAGTATTAAGTTTTACATTAACATCTGCTACTTCAGATACATAATTTATGCCCGTAAGAGGTGAAATCTCAAAATTTTTGAAAGTACCCTGATTACTGCCGCAAGCCAAATATACATAGCCGTCAGTATAATCTTTAAGCACATAAGTTGTTATCAAACTTCCGTCAATATAATAACTAACTTTTGTAGAACCAACTATTATTTTAAATTGATGTTCTGCGGTACTGTCATAGTTAGGAACATTATAGGAAAGTCTGTAATCACCCGAAGTGTTGAACTTATTAGACCAAAGTTTCAGTTTACCATCTGCTGTTACATAAGCCGCAATACCGCCACCTTGCTCTGACGCAAACTTACCAACTGTATCAGAACCGAAACCTATAATCGGAGATTTAGCGGTACTGTCACTTCCTTGCTTATATTTAACCGAAAGTACATAGTTGGAAAGTTTTTGTTTTTTATAAGTAAGAATTGCCATATTTGCACTGTCAGAAACGGTGTTTGCATTTTCAGAAGGTTTTCTTACTATTCCCGAATCGGTAACAGACCA
>JAGAZW010000258.1 GCA_017939855.1 Clostridia bacterium
CTCCATTAAGTGCGTTTGGGGACATTTTACCATTAATTCTACGCATTGTCAAGGCTTTTGGTAATGTTTCATTAAAAAAGACCACCTTACCAAAATAAGATGGTCTTAGTTATTTTTTGACTATTTTTCAATCAAAATCGGGGCTAGTTCTATAATTCCAAATACCTCTAAAAGAGAGAAAATCAGAATTGCCACAATAAATATGGGCGCCGCATATTTTATCATAATATTTAAAAGTGGTTTTGACTTAAAGCTACCGTTAATTTCAATCTCTTCATAAATTTTGCTCGGTTTCACAAAATAACCTATTAAAATACAAGTTATAAGGGCTACAATTGGCATAAGAACACTGTTGCTTATAAAATCAAAAAAGTCCAGCAGCTGCATACCAACAATCTTAATAAAATCGAGAGAGCCGTAACCTAATGCCGTAGGAACGCCTATTATTAAACAGAACAAAAACACCGCAAAGCAAGACAGACGTCTACTTAATTTGAATTTATCGCAAACTATAGAAACGATGGTCTCCATAAGAGATATCGAAGAAGTAAGGGCAGCAAAGATAACCAATAGAAAGAATAAAATTCCTATGATTGTGCCTCCAGGCATTGAGTTGAAAACTTCGGGAAGTGTTACAAACATAAGTCCGGGGCCCTTATTAAGAGTAGCATTATCGCTAACAAATACTGCAGGGATTATCATAAGTCCTGCAAGGAATGCAATACCTGTATCAAAAAGGCTTATTTGACGTACCGATTTTTCAATGTTTACTTCTTTTTTCATATAAGAACCGTAGGTTATCATAATGCCCATAGCAAGTGACATAGAATAAAAAAGTTGACCCATTGCGGCTAAAACGGTTTCCACTCTGAAATTAGAAAAATTAGGCTTTATATAATAAATTACACCCTTCATTGCTCCGGGAATAGTCATAACATAGATTGCTATTCCGAGCGTAAGCAGCACAAGAACGGGCATCATTATTTTACTTACCCTTTCTATCCCCTTCTCAACACCAAGTAACACTATAAGCGCTGTAAGAGCCATAAAAATGAGGAACCAAAAAACCGGTGCTGTACCGGAGATAAAATTGTCAAAATACGAATCTCCGGATGCCATGGTCTTAGACTGACCAGAAACGAAGCCGACCAAATACTTAGTAACCCAACCGCCTATCACTGAATAGTAAGGAAGTATAATAGCAGGAACCAATGCCGCCATCCAACCTAAAAAAGAAAACCGCTTATCTAAAGTCTTGAAAGCATTTATGGCACTTGTCCCGGTTTTTCTGCCAATAGCAATTTCTGTAACCATTAATGCAAAGCCGAAGGTAACTGCAAGAATAATATAAACTAATAAAAATATACCGCCGCCGTATTTTGCAGCAAGATACGGAAACCTCCATATATTGCCTAGTCCCACCGCAGAACCTGCCGCAGCAAGAACAAAACCTATTTTGCCTGTAAAACTGCTCCTCTTTTCAGCCATAATATCCCCCTATAAAGCAAAAAGATAAATATAAAATATAAAATTACTATATTACATGTTCATAGTTAAATCAAACTTTTATATAAGCTCAATTCTTTAAAACTATGATAAATATATTATACCTTTTTGGTGTTTTGAGGTCAAGCATTATATAAAAAGTAACCCTTTCTTCCAAAGAAAGGGTTACTTTGTTTTTTACATTAATACCACTCGTCGTCGTATTCGTCGTAAAAGAAATATTCTTCTAAATCCTTATCGTAATAGTAGTAATCATAGCCGTCATAATAATAGTAAAATCCGCCTTCTTCATCGTAAAATTCCGGATCATCACCATAGATATCATAATCAAAGTCCGGGTTTTCACGATTTAAAGCATCGTCACGATTCGCATTTTCACTATAATAGTAGTCATCGTCCTCATCATAATCATAGTCATCGTCATAATAATCGTCATTGTCAGATGCTTCTTCACACTCTTCAATGAAGCTTTCTATGTCGTCCTTATCAATTTCAGCTTTGCCGAAATCAGAAAGCTTTATTTCATAGGTAATCGAATTGTTTTCGTCGCTCATTTCAATATCTATCTTTGAAATGTAGCCTTTAGAAAGAGTTACACTAATTTCAAGGTCTATATCCTCGAAGTCATCAAGCTCATCCTCTAAATTTCTATACATAGATTTTTCTTCGAAAGCATCCTCAAAGGTTTCAAGAAGCTCTTCAAGATATTTCTGTAAATCTACCTTTGCGGTGTATGTAGAGCCGTCCTTTTTGAATTCAGGAATATTTTCATCAATTGCCTCTTCAAAAGCCTCTTCAAATTCTTGCTTGTCGAAGACTTCCTTGAAGTCATTATATATGTTGAGTTCCTTCATAAGATCATAAACAGCGTCCCAATTGAGCTTAAAAGCTTTTATGCCGCCGTTTTCCTCATAGAAATCAAAGAAGGCTTCAACCATATCTTCATCGTATTCATCGATATCTGCCCAATCTTCATCATCTATGTAATATGCCTTGCCTTCATAAATAAGGGTTCTGCTTGAACTGCTATATTCGTCGCCATCATATTCAGATTTTGAGTTAGACTCTGAAAAAACAGACATTTCCTTCTCGTCAAAATCAAGAACAACCGTACCTTCCATTTCACTTGTAGCCTTGTAGCCTTCGTCATAAGAATGTTCTGTTGACAACTCATAGCTAAACGAACCGCTTTTAAGGGTCTTATTAAAGGCACGTAAAATCTTTACTTCAGGTGATGCGAAGACTGTTAATGCTCCAAACACACCTCCGCCCAAAATGGCAAGAACCAAAACGGCAGCAACTATTATAAGCCAGAGCTTGTTTTTCTTTTTAGGTGTGGTCTCAGATGCGGCTTCCTGATAAACAGGCTGCTGCACAGGTTGTGGTGCCGGTGCGGACTCAGGTTGCTCTAGTACGGGAGTAGTTTCCTCGTTTGCCGCAGTTTCTTCAGCGACAGGCTCAGTTGCAGCTACTTCTTGTGCTGTTTCCTGCTTGGCTCCGCAAACAGGGCAGAACTTTGCGCTCTCGTTCATCTCAGTTCCGCAATTGATACAAAAAAACTTATCCATTGTTATTTTCCCCTTTTTTTGTTTTTTATTATAGTCCTACTACATAGTTATCCATATAGTAGTCATCTTCGTAATAATGTTCGTCAGAATAGTAGTTGTCGTAATCGGTATAATTATCCTCACATTTTTCTACAAAATCGTCTATCTCTGACTGCTTAACTTTAGTTGTTCCTACATCGAAAATATTAAAATTGAAATACATTTCAAAATCCGTACTGCTTATTTCAAACTTCATTCCCGAAACATATTCATTAGTTACGGTAATTTCAAATAGCACATCAATATTGGGAATTTCCTTTATGCCTTCTTCAATTTCGGCAAAATCATCTTCATCCTTAACGGCATCTTTAAACTCTTCAAGAATTTCCTCTACCAAATCGTTAAGGTTTACATCGAAGGTATAAACGCTTTTGCCACTTTTATCTGCCAACTTAATCTTGGATTCGATTATACTTAATGCGTCTACACAAGCGTTTTCAAACTTTTTTGTATCAATCTCTTTTTCGAAGTCCTCTAAGACTCCCATCTCATCAAGCATATCATAGAAATCTTCCCAAGTGAAGTCGTCAAGGTTCACATTATCCGGAATTTCAACTTGCTTATAAAAAGCAGACATTATACTTTCTAAATTAAACTCCTGGATAAGTGCCGTACCGTTTGAATATAGATACATTTTATTGTCATAAATCAGTACATCTGCACCGAGGTCCATGCTTTCGCCTTCAATATCACCCTCTAAATCCATATCGACCCAAAGGGTTTCTAAAAGGGTATCTTCGTTTGTGATGGCTCTGCATTCTGCTGAGATATCCATACTCTCTCTGCCCATTTCTAGTCCCGCTTCTATATTAAAGCTGAATGAACCTTTAGAGAAGGTGTCGCTCATAGCGGTCACAAGATTCGAATAGGAGGCAGAATTTTCGCTTACCTTTTTGCTTTTTTTAGAATCTTTGCTATCCTTTATACCAAAGGGATCAAATATAAACCAGGTAGATGCTGCTACCGCTACAACAAGTATTCCCGCAACAACAGGACCCCATATTTTAAAGGGGAATTTTTTCTTTTTAGGCACGGCATCCACAACCGAATTATCCTGCGACTCAACAGGGAAATATTCTTGTGCAGCACCACAATGCAGACAGAATTTAGCCTTTGAATCAATTTCTTTACCACAATTTTGACAAAACTTTACATTCATAACAAGCTCTCCTTCAATTATGAACAATTTCTTTAGTTTAAGTATACCACATTATTTTTATGTTTTCAAGATATTTAAAATTATTATATAAAGCAATTACCCGACAGTAATAGATACTGTCGGGTAATAAAATTTGCAATTAAAGAAGATGATTAAATTATTGTTTTCTCAAGATATTCAAGAGATTTAGCAACCATCTCATCACCTATTTGGGTGGAAGCTTCGGCTGCAGACTTTGTAAACCAGTGATTTATATCACCCAAGCGTTCAAGCTTTACAGCGTCAGGATAAAGAGACATAAGTATCGAACACTCATACTTACCTGCATGGTCATAGCCGGTGGCATTCTGAACCTCGGTACTCATTGTGGGTATAACCTTTATCCAATTAAATGGGTTATCTCCGCCTTCAAGATTATCATAGTAGGTAGAATAGCTCTCGCTTCCCCACCAACCTTTACCCATTGTTGCTTCCAAATATCTCATTGTTGCTCTCTTGGCAGCTTTCATATACGAAAGGGTCATAGGCATAAGCGATTCCTGTTCAAACTGGTGATGAATCACAACATAAATATTGCGAAGTCCCGCAGATAGATAGTTATAAAAAATCTGATAAAGATATGCTTCAAAAACATCCTCATCAATATGTACCGTACCACTGGTTTCATCAGCAACAGCATAGCTTGAGGGACTATAATAAACAGTAGGTGCTATGCAGATTTCCTTCTTTTGCGAAAGCTTATCTATAAGGCCCTCGGCAACAAGACTGTCACATCCGTAAGAACAGTGAGGGCCGTGATATTCAACAGTACCTCCTACCATTACAACCGGAATGTTTTCCTTCTTGATTTTTTCGATTTCTCTCGGAAAACAAAAATTGAGTTTCATAATTCTCACCCTTGTTTAGTTAAAATACTATTATTCAGCATAACCTAAGGTAGTATAATATGCCAGATTTATCTGACGATTATCAAGTCTGCCATACTGAAGAACAATATTGCAGTTGCTTTCCACCTTCATAGCATACTGAGTTTCATAAGGAACTTCGAAGCCACACATATCTTCAAGGTTATTCATTCTAAAACAGCGAACTCTGCCTGCTCCTACATGCCACTTGATTGTGTCAACGGGATCTCGGTCGGTAAATATTATACTTACCTTTATTTCGGCATCAACATCACTATCATTTACTATAATAACCGATTCGTGTCCTTTTAATATTCCCTCGCCTTCCTGCGGAAGCTCACAGTCGGGAATAATCCAATTTTTTTTTCCTATACCATTAGACATCTAATTCAATAATTCCCTTCTTAAG
>JAGAZW010000259.1 GCA_017939855.1 Clostridia bacterium
GGCGCTACAGTTAAAGCCTCAGAAGGTGTCGGTACGGTAATTGATGTTAATCTCATAACAGGAAATCTTATTGTTAATCCAAAGGATGAAGAAGGAGTTCCCTTCAAGGTTCACAGAAGTCGGGTCAAAATTCTCTCAAGTTCCCGCAAAAAAACGAACAATTTGGACAAAGAATCTGCAGATGAATAATTTTTCTTGCTTTTTTGCGCAAAGATTGTTACAATTATATTACCATTTAAAAGTTTTTGCTTTTAAACGATATTAACAAACTCTTGGTGGAGGTGTACTGAATGGCTTATAAAATTACTGACGAGTGCATCAGCTGCGGCGCTTGTGCAGGCGGTTGTCCTGTAGATGCTATTGCTGAAGGCGATGCTCATTACGAAATTGATGCTGATAAATGCATGGATTGCGGCGCTTGTGCGGCAGGTTGCCCTGTTGAAGCTATCGTTGAGGGCTAATCAATCTAAAATACTTAATATTCGCTTTATATGAGCAAAAAAACACCGAGAAATTTCTCGGTGTTTTTTATTTTAAGTAAGCTCGTCCCACTGTGCCATCAAATCAAGTAATTCTTCCTCTTTTTCTTGTATCTTGTCGGTTATTTCCTGAAGCTTCACATAATCAGCAAGGTTTTCTTCGGCTCCAAGCTGATTTTTCAGATCTTCTGTTTCTGCTTCGAGCGTTGCTATTTTTTCTTCAAGCTTTGCTATTTGTCTTTCTTTCTTAGCCTTTTCTTTCCCGGGAGTTGTGAAGGTTTTTTTAGCAGTCTTTTGTATCGGTTTATTCTTCGGAAGCTGTGAGGCAGCATTTTCCTTGTGCTCAAGGTACTGTTCAAAACCGTATTCATACCAATATGCGCCGCCATTTTCAAAACAAAGTAGCTTTTGGGCTAACTTTTTAACAAAATAACGGTCGTGAGATACGAATATTAAGGTTCCGTCAAAGGCTACCAGCATATTTTCGAGCGCCTCTTTAGAAATAACATCCATATGATTCGTGGGTTCATCTAAAATCAAGACGTTTGGTGATAAATGCAGGATTTTACAAAGTGCAAGTCTTACCTTCTCTCCACCGGAAAGCTTCCCTACACTTTTAAAGACATCATCCCCGCTGAAAAGAAAGGCACCCAATGCGCTTCTTGCTTCAAAATCGGTAAGGTCAGGATAGTCCTTTTGAAAATTTTCCAAAACACTTTCGTTTCCTCTATACTGTGCCATTTGCTGATCAAAGTAACCTATTTTAACATTTGCACCAAAGGTGAAGGTGCCTTCTAATTGAGGAATTTTGCCAACAAGAGTTTTCAAGAGGGTGGATTTCCCAAGTCCATTCCCTCCTATGATTCCTATCCTCTCACCTCTTAGTACCTCAAAATCTACCTCAGACAAAACCTTATCGAAACCTATTTTAAGCGAATTTACCTTTAAAACCTCTTTAGCACTTCTAGTTTCCGACCTTAAACTTGCTTTGAAGGTGCGGTTATCGTATTCTTCAGGAGCCTCCACTTTTTCCATACGCTTTAACTGTTTAAGCTTAGACTGTGCAAAAGCGGCCTTGGTTGCTTTATAGCGGAATTTTTCCACCACAGCCGATATTCGTTCAATTTCCTTTTGTTGAGCATCATACTGTTTTTGCTCCAAAGCTCTTCTTTCCCTTTTAAGACTTGTAAAATCCGTGTAATTTCCTATATAATGGGCTGTTTTTCCACGTTCTATTTCATATACCTCGTTCACCGTTTTATCGAGGAACATTCTGTCGTGAGATACTATCACTACCGCCTTCTTATATGAAGCGAGATATTCTTCAAGCCACATAATTGCTTCTATATCCAGGTGGTTCGTGGGCTCGTCCAAAAGCAGTAAATCGGGTTTTGAAAGCAGTAGTTTTAAAAAGGCAAGTTTTGTTCTTTGTCCTCCCGAAAATTCCGAAACGGGTCTTAATTTATCCTCTTGACTGAAACCGAACTTCTTTATTGCCGCTTCGTATTCTTTTTCAAAATAAAAGCCGCCTACAGCCGTAAAGCGCTCAAGCAATGCAGTATACGCTTTAATGTTTTCTTCGGTCTGTTCGTCCTCCATTCTCCTTAGTGATATATCAAGCTCACTTTTCATATTTAATATATCGGTATAAGCAGAACGAATTTCGTCTATCATAGACGCCGTTTCGTCTAAAAAGGTAAGCTGGTCAAGCATACCGATTATGGGTTTGCCCGAAACTGCCATAAAGCCACCGTCCGCTTGTGTGTTAGCAAGAGGCAATATTCCCGCTATGGTCTTAATAAGGGTTGTTTTGCCGCAACCGTTTCTTCCTATCAAGGCTATTTTACTGTTTGTATTTATTTCAATTTCTATATTGGTCAGTATTGGGCTTCCCGATAGGTCGACCCTTCCTTTATGAATTTTCAGCTGCAACTTTTTTCACCTCTTTAATATTGATTGGCACTTTAAAATACAAAATAAATTTTATCATCTTTTTCTTCGTTTTTCAACAAAATAAAACAAAAACAGTTGTTATATGGCAGTTTTTATGTTAATATAATTTTATTTTTTATGAAAGGTATGTATCATTTTGAATTTTTTGGAAATTTTTAAGAATAAAAGCTTTTTAATAACACTTGGAATATCGGCTGTAGCTGCCGCTTTGATACTTTGTGTTTTATTTTTCTTTATAAAACCCACAGACAAAAAGGAAACTAAAAAGGTTTCAAAACCGTCTTCATCCGTTTCTCAAACAGATAAAGATTCTTCGGACACTCAAAAGGGGGAGCAAGAGGAAGAAAAGGAAGAAAAGGAAAAAACCTTAACCGTCACTTCCCCCGCTAAAACCGATGTAACTACTACCGAATCAAAGTACGCTATTATAGGAAATTGCGATCCCGAGTATCCGTTATACTTAAATGGCGAACAAATTGAAGTTGCTGTTGACGGCAGTTTTGCTATTGACGTTAACCTTGCCGAAGGTGCCAACTCCTTTGTTTTAAAACACAAGGACGTTGAGCAAAGTTACATAATACGATATAGATATGTTATTATACAGTCTTGCTATCCGTCCTCAGCTAAAAGCTATGACGGGAACTCTACATTTGCCGTATCGGTCAGTGCCCGAGCCGGTAGCAAAGTAACTGCTTCATTTGCCGGCTCTACCATCAACCTCACCAGAGATACTAGCAACAGTATTTCCTATAACGATACCGATTTTGCAACCTTTAGCGGTAGCTTTACAATGCCTGCAGGTGAAATTAAAGATAAGGTAATAGGTAAGGTATCTTTTAACGCCACCTATAATTCAAGAAGTGAAACTGCTAATTCTGCAAATATTACCTGCAAAAAAGATGTAGGTCTTGCAAATAAAATCTATGTCGCTGAGGTTGTTGCTTATCAAGCAGAAACCTTTAATGCTGCAGGTACCGATGATACTTCCAGACCCACAAATAACTATCTTCCAAAAGGCACTGTTGACTACTGCGATTATAATATTGTTTACGGTAAAGAATATTCATATTATAAGCTGCGTTGTGGAAGAAGAATATACATAAACAAAAATAACCCACCCGATACTTCAAAAGCCACCGTTTCGAAAAGATACGAAGGCACTCTTCCGGATCATAATGAGCTCAATTTGCTATCTTTAGGAGTTGAAGGCCGTCACACCGTTATGAAGCTCGACACCCTTTGGAAAGCGCCCTTCTTTTTGGACATTCTTCCTCAAAATTATGCAAATGCCGCTACTCAGGATTACCGTATAACTGCTGCAACATACACTTATGTTGAGATAAAATTTTGTTATGCCACCCTTTTAAACGGCGAATTTACTATCCCGGAAGACAACCCCCTTTTCAGCAGTGCTGAGATAAGCAGTAACCAAAACGGTGAACAAATTTTAAGGCTTTACCTTAAAAAGAAGGGTGGATTTTACGGCTGGGAAGCGGAATATGATTCCGCCGGCAACCTATGCTTCTATTTCCTTAATCCCGCAAAGGTTTCCTATGCGGAAAACGATTACGGCACCGACCTCACCGGTATTACAATATTTGTAGACGTTGGTCACGGAGGAAGAGACCCCGGAGCCATCGGCTCTAACAAATCCCATACCGAAGCCGAAAGAAATCTTAACATCGCATTAAAGCTTAAAGCTAAGCTGGAAAATATCGGGGCTACTGTAATTTTAAGCAGAACTACGGATATTGCCGTATCGGCAGACGCAAAATGTGAAATGCTCAGAAAAACTAAACCCGACTATTGTATTGCAATTCATCATAATTCCAGCAACTATTCTTCACCAAACGGATTTGCTGCGTTTTATTCCACTCCCTTTTCTTATGAAGCGGCTAAGTTAGTCAATGACAGAACCTCACAAGCGGGAATATACAGAAAAATTTGGGACCTTGATTGGCACTACTATTTTGCTGCAAGGGTCTCCACCTGCCCTGTTGTACTAACAGAAAACGGCTTTATGTCAAACTCGGATGATTATTCCAATATTTTAAACGATAATATCACAAACAAAAAAGTAAATGCGATGGTTCAGGGTATAGTCGATTATTTTAATCTTATAAACAGATAACGAAAGCCTATGTGTTTAAAA
>JAGAZW010000260.1 GCA_017939855.1 Clostridia bacterium
GTTAAGAACATGATCACCGGTGCTGCTCAGATGGACGGTGCTATCCTCGTTATCGCTTCTACTGATGGTCCTATGGCTCAGACCAAGGAGCACCTTCTTCTCGCTCGTCAGGTTGGCGTTCCCTACATCGTAGTATTTATGAACAAGACCGACCTCGTTGACGACGAAGAGCTTCTCGAACTCGTTGAGATGGAAATCCGTGAAACTCTCGACACCTATGAGTTCCCCGGCGATGATACTCCTATCATCAAGGGTTCTGCTTTCAAGGCTCTTGACAGCGATTCTAAGGATCCTTCTGATCCTATCTATGCTCCTATCCAGGAACTTATGGATGCTGTTGACAGCTACATTCCTACTCCCGATCGTAAGGCTGACCTTCCCTTCCTTATGCCTATCGAGGATGTTATGACCATTTCCGGTCGTGGTACCGTTGTTACCGGCCGTGTTGAGCGTGGTCAGTTAAATGCTGGTGACGAAGTTGAAATCATCGGTCTTACCGAAGAGAGAGCTAAGACTGTTGTTACTTCTATGGAAATGTTCCGCAAGACCTTAACTTACTGTGAGGCCGGCGATAACGTTGGTGCTCTTCTCCGTGGCGTAAGCCGTGACGAAGTTGAGCGTGGTCAGGTTCTTTGTAAACCCGGCTCCATCAACCCCCACACTAAATTCCATGGTCAGGTTTATATCCTTACCAAGGAAGAAGGCGGTCGTCATACTCCTTTCTTTAACAACTATCGTCCTCAGTTCTATTTCAGAACTACTGACGTTACCGGTGTTATCACTCTTCCCGAGGGCACCGAGATGTGCATGCCTGGCGATAACGTAGAGATGGATGTTGAGCTTATCACTCCTATCGCTATTGAAGAGGGTCTCCGCTTCGCTATCCGTGAGGGTGGACGTACCGTTGGTTCAGGTGTTGTTACCGCTATTAACGAATAATTCTAATATAGCATTTTTTAGAAAGGAGAACTCTATATGGGTTCTCCTTTTTTTCAAATCAGATAAAAGAGGTGCTGAAATTATGAGTAATAATTTACTTAACGAAATAATAGAGATTGTATTGCCCTATATTATCTCTTCTTTGGAGCTTATGGGAATATTTATAGTCACCTGGAGCGGTGCAAAGGCTTTTTGGCGATATATTGCTCAGTCGTTTTTCAAGAAAACTTATGATTTGCAGTACTCCTTTGCAAAAGGGCTTTCTACCGCACTTGAATTTAAAATGGCGGCAGAAATTTTAAAAACGGTTCTTGTAAGAGAAATGAGCGAGCTTTTAATTCTTGGAGCAATAATTGTATTGCGTGCTTTGGTTACAATACTGTTAAAGTTTGAAATCAGGAGCGGAAAAAAGGAAGCTATGCTGAAAAAGGATGATGAGAAATGTTTGCAGGAAAAATGAAAGCCGTCACCTTCAGCTTTGATGACGGTGTTACGCAGGATAAAAGGCTGATTGAAATTTTTGACAAATACGGACTGAAATGTACCTTTAATATAAATTCGGAATTATTGGGTAAGGCGGGTTCCCTTATAATTGGAGACGTTACGGTAGCCCACGTAAAGCCAAGACCTCAGGAAATTAAAGAGATTTATAAAAATCACGAGGTTGCGGTACATACACTTACACACCCCAACCTTACCACTCTTGATGATGCTGAAGTGATTCGTCAGGTGGAAACCGACCGTAAAAATCTTACCGAATACGTAGGCTATGAGGTTTGCGGTATGGCATATCCTTGTGGTGGCGTAAATAATGACGAACGTGTGGCAGAGCTTATAAAGAAAAATTCGGGTGTAAAATATTCACGTACAATTACCAGCACACACAATTTTGATTTGCAGGATAATCTTTATCAGTTTAACCCTTCGGTTTATATATTGGAAACCGATAAAATGTGGGAAATGGCAGAAGAGTTTTTAAAGCTGCAGACAGATACACCTAAGCTTTTCTATATCTGGGGTCACGCATACGAGTTTGATATTGATAACAGTTGGCAGAAATTTGACGATTTTTGTAGGTTTATTTCAAACAGGGATGATATTTTTTACGGCACAAACAGCGAAGTATTGCTGAATAAATAATTTGTATAGGAGAGATAATTATGGTATGTAAATTTTGCGGAACAAATCTTGCAGAGGGAACAAAATTCTGTATGGGCTGCGGAGCAAAGCTGGATGAGCCGATTGTAACACCGCCACCTATGGACACAGGTGTTAATGCCTCCCACGGTATGAATTTTGATTTTGATACGAATACTGCGGCACCTGTAGGCAACACCAAGAGATATGAATACAAGGTGCTTTCCCAAAAGGATAAATGGTTTTCGGGCAAGTTTGACCCTATGCTTTTAGAGCAGGCAATCAATGCTTATGCACAGCAGGGCTGGCGGGTTATAGGTTGTGCTACGGCTGATGTTCCGGGCTTTACCGCCTCACGTCAGGAATTTGTAACATTACTTGAAAGAGAGATTTAATTATGGCATTTGTAACTGTACATAACGGTGTGGTTTTTATTGAGGGTGACCATCCGCGTGCTGTAAAGCGTTTTACTGCCGAAACACGAGTTGGTGGTTTTGGTGCCCAGCTTCGCAACCTCAACGATTTAAAGCAGACTATGGCTATGACCGCACTTCACAACGGATGTAACTGCGTGGTGAATTTCACCTACGGACAGAAATCAAAGCTGATTGCGATTGATGATGTTGCATTTGTGGGCAACGGTTTTTATGCCCAGCTTTCAAATGAGGATTACAACAGTATTATAAGCCAGTTAAAATAAAATAAAAAATGTTGTTCTTGAATGAAATTTGCATTTTTAACAATGTTGAGACAAAAATCATACCTTTGTCCCCTTGTTTAAAGACAAAAATCTTTAGGAATGACATTTTTTATTTAATCGGTCATATGTTAAGTGAATTGCAACAAAGATAAAAAAGCTTCTTTTTTTAACCAATTTTTTTAAGAAGCGTTTGAGTCCAAAAAATCACTCGAAAGGTGGGTGTCTTATTAGTAGGACAAAAAATGTCGAATTTAAGTATACACTATTTTTGATTGGTTAAAACCGATATATTAAAAATAAAAGGTGTATTGTATGAGAAGGATTATTGAAGGAAATCAGGCTAATTTAATAGGCGAACGCATCAGAAATGCCAGAATTCAGGCAGGATTCAGTCAGCAACAGCTTGCAGACCGACTTGAGCTTATGGCGGTTTATGTATGCAGAGGGTCGGTCTCCAGAATAGAAAATGGGGAAAGAATGATAACCGATATTGAAATAGACGCTATTTCAAGAGTTTTGAAGGTGTCACTTGATTATTTGTTCTCAAGGAAGTAAAAATGAAATCGGTTTGGGATTATCTGTATAAAAGACCGCTGTTTTTAAGCGGAATTATTTGTGCGGTGTTGTCGGCGGGCCTTTTTTATTTCGGGAAAGCAGTCCTGATTTCGTCAGTGATTTTGGCTTTTATGATTGGGTTTGTTATTCTGTTAAGGGTGGACAAAAGAGTCCTTTTTGCACTTGTGCTTGTTTTTGTGTACAGTCTGTCGGCTTATTCGACCGTTTCGTCGATTGAAAGGACAAAGAGATATATTGGAACCACATTTAAGGCCGAGCTTGTACTTTGTGAAGTTACATATAAATCTGATGGCTTTTATATAGCGGATGTTAAGGTGAGAAAGAGTGATTTTATAGACAAGGGTGTAAAATTGAGCGTGTTTTACAGTCCGCGTAAGCTCGAGGTTGGAGACTGCTTCACCGCCGATGTTAAGCTACGGGATTTTAATAACAACACATTTAAGCGTAACAGCTTTTCGGATTCGGTTTATTTAAGCGGCTCGATTTCTAATATTACACCTACTGATAATTCTGATTTCCTTATAAAAAGTGCGGAGAAAATACGAAATTATATAAAAACCGTACTGCGTGATAACCTTAATTTTTCTTCTGCCGCAACGGCGGGTGCTTTGCTTTTTGGAGAAAAGGACTATTTTACCGATGATTACTCCCTTAAAGTAAGAAAAGCGGGAGTAAGCCA
>JAGAZW010000033.1 GCA_017939855.1 Clostridia bacterium
TGTTGCGGAAAGTTATTTTTTATGGTATAATTAATTTGTAAAGAAAAACTGGGCAAAACCCAGTAAAATTAAGGGTTTCTCACCAGTTCTTTTTCGAACAGGAGAGACAAAAAACTCTCGTTCTTCGGAACGAGAGTTTTTTTATCCAAGCCGACAGGCTTGGCATATCATCACGACGTAGTCGTGTATATCATTGCCGCACAAGTGCGGCGTATATCATCACACGAAGTGTGCATTTCTGTCGGCTTGATGATATACAAAACTTCGTTTTGATGATATGCAATTCCTTGCGGAATTGATGATATACACCGGCAAGCCGTTGATTTGACTTGTTTTCACTGCATTAGTACAGTATAATAAATATAAGGGAGTGAGTATAATGACATTCTATCACGGAAGTCCTATTGCCGATTTAACGGAATTAAAGCCTTCGTTATCAGAACACGGTAAACCGTATATTTATTTTGCGACAAATCCTTTAGTTGCACTGTTATATGCTGTAAAACCTGTTCCAAAACCATTCAGCTTTTATCCATATGGCTTCGATGGTGACGGTAATGTTGTTTATTCAGAATATTTTGAGGATGCTTTTAAAAAAATTTATAAAGGCAAAGTGGGTTATCTTTATGAATGTGACAACCTGAATAATATTGAGCAACCAACCCAAATTAATTGTGCATATACTTGTACGGACAATGTTATAATAGATAGGGTAAAAAAGATAAGTGATTTGTATGAGTATTTTGTTAAGTATAAGGAATTAGGATTATTTAAAATAAAGAGTTTCAATACTATTTCTGAAAAAGAAATGTCGTTTGTGATGGCTGATATGAAAAATACAGTTGAAAAGTATGATTTAAAAAACGATTCCAATAATCCAATGTCGATTTTTATAAATGAACATTTTCCTACAATTATATAGAATTACATAAAACCCTCAGTTTTCAGGCACTTTTCATTCGTGCCACTAAGTTCAAAACTCCCAAAAAATAAGACAGTCTTCGGACTGTCTTATTTTTTATCCAATCCGAAGGATTGGTATGTAATCGCCGATAGGCGTATGTAATCAGTTCGCTTTGCGAACTGTATGTTATCAAAGCGTAAGCTTTGTATGTTTCTTCCTTCGGATTGATTACATACCACCTACGGTGGATTACATTCCGCAACAAGTTGCGGATTACATACAATGCTCCGCATTGATTTATCGCCGCTTTTATGCTATAAAAATAAGCCGTGAAATTGATATGCACCTCCAAAAGTGTCTAACTTTTGGGGTGCATATCAATTTCACGGCTTATTTTTTATCTTCAATATCTTTAAAGTGTTGCTTTAAAACAATGTTTATATATTGCGAAAGTGAACGGTCATCGTATTCGGCGTTCTCTTTTAATTTTGCTAAAATATCACTATCAATAGTTATACTTATCTTTTCTTTTAAGGGCTTCATAATTATCACCTCAAAAATATTATAAGATGAAATACTGAAAAATATTGACAAGTAGGATAAAGTAGGATAAAATAAGATAGTCGAAATTTGACGAGAAAACAAAAGGAGTGACGATTTATGAAATTTTGTCAAAAATGTGGAAAAGAGATTGCTGATGAAGCTGTAATTTGCCTAGGATGCGGTTGCGCAATATCTGCAGAAAAAAAGGAAAACGGTGGGAATGACGGTTTGGCAATAGCCAGTAAAATATTCCTTATTTTGGGCTGTGTTGCTCAAGGGTGTTTTCTACTTCCTCTTGCTTGGTGTTTACCAATTACAATATCAATTTGCAACAAAATGAAAAATAATGAGCCGGTCGGCACAGGTCTTAAAATATGTTCATTGTTGTTTGTAAGCCTAATTGGTGGTATTTTATTATTGTGCCGTTCAGATAGCAAATAATATTTTTAGGATGTAATAATAATGAAAAAGATAGCAGTTTTATTTTTAATAATAGTCTTGAATATTTTTTTGTGTAGTTGTGGTAGTCCGAACGATATTATTAAAGGAACAGATGCAGATATTATAAACTCAGAGGCGAGCATTTCTTTAGAAGAATTTAATAAAATTGAAACAGGTATGACATATAAAGAAGTGTGCGATATAGTCGGCGGAGAGGGAACTATTGCTTCAAGTGTTGACGTAGGAATTGGCGATGAATACAAAACCGAGATTTATCAGTGGACTGGTGATGGCTCGATTGGAGCAAATGCCAATGTTACATTTCAGGCAGGAAAAGTTGTATCAAAAGCACAGATAGGATTGAAATAATGATATAACATAAATACTAATGAAGAAATCCCTCAGTTTTCATAGCCCTTTTATTTGTTTCATTAAGTTCGAAAGACCCCAAAATTCCATTCACGAAAGTGGGCGGGATGAAGCTTGTCAAGAGTTTCAATTTTATGTTGTTATTTATGTAGAAAAATGGTATAATATACACATTAAAAAGAGGGGAGAATAAATAATGATTGATTTTAAAAATGCTAGTTATTACAAATTGAGGTCGGTAGATAATTCTACATATTCTTCTTTGATATCTGCCACTTTTGCAGACGGAGAGAGTATTTTATCTACTTTTAAAGGAATTCGGGATGGTGTTGTTTTCACCAATAAAAGAATTATTGCAATAAATGTGCAAGGACTTACCGGAACTAAAAAAGATTTTACTTCTTTACCATACAGCAAGATACAGGCATTTTCTGTAGAAACTGCAGGAGTTTTTGACTTAGATAGTGAATTAGAATTATGGTTTTCCGGACTTGGAAAAGTCAAATTTGAATTTGTAAAGAATGCAAATGTTTCTGCAATTTGCAAAATGATTTCGGAAAGAGTATTATAATTTATAAGAAAATCAGGTTTTAGACCGGTCCATTTTGAGTGTCGGTCCCAAAAAATCTCGTTCTTCGGAACGAGATTTTTTTATCCATTGCGAAAGCAATGGCATATCATCAACGATAGCAGTGCTATCGTTGTATCTCATCAGTCCGTAAGGACTGTATATCATCACACTTTAGCGTGTATCAAAAATACTTTCACAATGATGATATATAAAACTTCGTTTTGATGATATGCAATTCCTTGCGGAATTGATGCAATAAGGGCGAAGTCCGTCATTCTCCGAAGGGATATACAATCCCCCGCATTGATTTATCACCGCTTTTATGCTACAATGCTCTCAGAAGGTGATTATATGAAAAAGCTAATGGCTATTTTTATGTGTCTGGTAATGTGTTTATCTTTTGTTGGTTGCAACAATACTGAAAAACAAAATAGTGAAGCAAAAGAACTTTTGCAAAAAGTTTTAGATAATGAGCAAAACTTTTCTTATAAATGTTTGGTGTTTGATAAAGTTACTGAAGAAAGCTTGAAAGAATTTAGATTTCACACAGAGTACAGTGCTTTAAATCTGTTTGTTCCACAAGCATATGCGTATGTTGATTTTGATTCAGATGGTATAGAAGAATTGGTAATTGTAGATGCCACGTTGAATTTTTTTCTCATTCTGCGATATGATAACGAAAATGTGAATGGCTATATTCTTGAAAATATTAGTTTACAAGATATTAAGGCGAACGGCAGTTTTTTAACTGTTAGATATAATAGTTATACTGCGATAAGCAGAGTTTCTTTTAAGGAACTTGAATGTGTAGTAACAAATCTTGCATACAAGGATGATTCGGCAAATACATATCAGTTGAATCAAAAGTCTGCCACAAAGGATGAAGTTGAAAAGTATTTTGATGATTGGAATGAAAATACAACCAAAATTTCTTGGATTACAATAAAATAGAAGAAAATACTCGGTTTTTGCCCAGTTCTTTTTTTGTGTTTTATAAAAGATTTTTTACTAAAAGCGACAGGATATCTTCACAAAACTCAATGGGCAAAAAGCGGTCGAGTTTCTCTTGAATACACTTATATGTAAGTTTGCAGTTTGTAAGTGCTGTAGTTAATTTTTCCGACAGAGTCCAGTCCATACAATCAGTGAATACTTGTACGCCCTCTATGATTCCTTCGTTAATTTCTAATTTGAGTTGGACGCTGCCCCACTCGAAGCTACCTTTACACGATGCTGTAAAGGGAAGTGTAGAACCGTAAATATAGGACCAATCGCTGTATGATTTTGATAGGTTGGCGATATGTGACCCGGGTGGGCTTTCAAGTCTGACGCATTTAAGCGAGTAGGTAAGTTCGGTTGCTTTTATAATATAATCACACATAATTTCCACAGTTAATGAAGGTGCTATTTCTGTGAGGTTTATAATGCGGGATCGCACTGACTTTATACCCTTGCTTTGCAATTTTTCTTTGTTAGGCGTGAGGTATCGTCCGACCTTTTTTGCATCTGAATTTATAAGGATAGTTCCGTGATGATAAGATTTGCCTTTAGAATTATAGAATGCGTTTCCTGAAAATTTCCTGCCGTTTACAAGTATATCGTTTCGACCCGAAACTTCGGCTGAGATACCGGCGAGATTACAAGCTTTTTTTATGATTTGCATATGCTTGTTTAAATCGTAATCCTGAGTATGACACAAAAAAGTAAAATTAAGATTTCCCGTGTCATGGAATACTGCGCCGCCGCCCGACATACGTCGTGCAAGAAATCCCCCCTCTTTTTCAAGAAGTGTACAATTACATTCTTGCCATGCGTTCTGATTTTTGCCTATGACTACGGTGTTTTCATTTTGCCACAAATAGAGTGTAAAAGTATTTTCTTGCAATGTGTCAAACAAATATTTTTCAATAGCCAAGTTTTCATAAGGGTTCAAAGAATGACTTTTAAAAAAATGTAATTTTGTAATCATATTATCACCTTCAATTGCATTATAAAACAACAGATAAAGGAAGTCAAACTTTGTTTTAAATGAAGAATATTGAGAAAATAACATATTAAAAATTTTTTTGCTTTTTTGTACAAAAGCAATTGACGAATTAAGTTTATTGTAGTAAAATAAACTATATATAATTAGTTAACATGCGTTTTAAAAGCGTATGCTTCAAAAGTTAAGGAGGGTTTGTTTTGGCAAATGCTGTAATTATGCCAAAAGCCGGTATAACAGTAGAAAGTTGTATTATCGGCACATGGGAAAAAAAGATTGGTGACGAAGTAAAGATAGGAGATATTCTCTTTACTTATGAAACCGACAAAGCTAGTTTTGAATGCGAATCAACTGCAGAAGGAACCTTGCTTGAAATTTTCTTTGAGGAAGGCGACGAGGTGCCTTGTCTTGTGAATGTTTGCGCTGTTGGAAATCAGGGCGAGGATTGCTCTGCTTTGCGTCCCGATTCGTCAGATGAACAAGCAGCTGATGTTGAGGAAGTAAAAGAGCCCCAACAGGTAAAAGAAGCTCCCGTAGCCGTAGCTTCAACTGCATCGGACGGCGGTAAATCATCTGTATCTCCCAGAGCTAAGAAATTAGCTGAGCGTGCGGGTGTTGACGCATCACTTGCAACTCCTACAGGTCCAAACGGAAGAATAATCGAACGTGATATCAGAAATGTTATGGACAACGCACCGGTAGCTGCTGCGGAAGTTGCACAGACCGCTTCGGCTGCACAAAATATTGTCGAGGAATACAAGGATGTTAAGTTTAGCGGTATTCGTCGTGCAATCAGCAAATCTATGCATACATCATTGTCTACAATGGCTCAGCTTACACACAATACATCATTTGACGCATCTGCAATACTTGCTTACAGAAAGCAGTTAAAGAAAATGGAAGGCGATTATGCCGGCATAACACTCGGTGATATTGTT
Organism: Clostridia bacterium; assembly: GCA_017939855.1. Taxonomy (GTDB): domain Bacteria; phylum Bacillota; class Clostridia; order Oscillospirales; family Acutalibacteraceae; genus UBA737. Next base: position 5,751 of record JAGAZW010000033.1, read on the forward strand.
CTTTACGCAGTTTCAAGAACACTTCTTAACCATCCGGATCTTAACGCTAACATGCTTGATGACAACAGCATCAGACTGTTTAACCACGTAAATTTAGGTGTTGCTGTGGATACACCCAGAGGTCTTATGGTGCCCACTATTTTCCATGCAGACGAAATGAGTCTTTTGGAAATTTCAAAAGAGGTTAAAAAACTTGCGGCAGAATGTCGTGAAGGTAACATAAGCCCTGATAAATTAACCGGAGGTTCCTTTACCGTATCAAATCTCGGAAATCTCGGAGTTGAGTCCTTCACTCCTGTTATCAATCCTCCCCAGACCGGTATATTAGGAGTATGTACAACCGTTGACCGAGTTCGCAAGGGTGCTGACGGAGTACTTGAAATTTATCCTGCTATGGCTCTTAGTCTTACATACGACCATCGTGCCGTTGACGGTTCACCTGCTGCACGTTTCCAGAAAGAGCTTTGTAAAAATCTTGAAAACTTTACTGTGCTTCTTGCCAAATAAGGAGAATATATATGGACGTTTTTGATTTATTGGTTGTGGGCGGAGGCCCGGGCGGATATTTATGTGCCGAACGTGCCGCCCAGAATGGTATGAATGTTGTTTTGTTCGAAAAAAAGGCGTTAGGCGGAACCTGTCTTAACGAGGGCTGTATTCCTACAAAGACCCTGCTGAATTCCTCTAAAATGTACAGACACGCTAAAGAAAGCGAAGCATTTGGCGTAACAGCTAAGGGTGTGGAATATGATCATTCAAAGGTTATTGACCGTAAAGACAAGGTCGTAAAAACACTTGTTTCGGGTGTCGGTGCCACGATGAAGGCTCATAAAGTTACTGTAATCAGTGCTAATGCTGTTATTAAGGGCCGATGTGAGAATGGCTTCGCCGTTGAAGCAGATGGGACTACCTATGAAGGCAAAAAAATTGTTATTGCATCAGGCTCTGAAACTGTAGTTCCTCCTGTACCCGGCTTAAAAGAGGGCCTCGAGTCAGGCTTTGTGGTTACAAACCGTGAGGTGCTTGACGAAAAGAAATTGCCCGAAAGCCTCGTAGTAATAGGCGGCGGTGTAATAGGTCTTGAAATGGCATATTACTTTGCAAGTGTAGGAGTTAAGGTTACCGTTATTGAAATGATGTCGAAAATTGCGGGTGCTACCGATCCTGAAATATGCAAGGTGCTTACCGATGCCTTCGTAAAAAGAGGAATGGTTTTTGAGCTTTCCTGCAAGGTTGTTGAAGTAAAGAAAAATAGCATTGTTTACGAAAAGAACGGTGAGAAAATAGAGATTCCTTGCGATAAGGTTCTGCTGTCTGCCGGACGTAAGCCTTCAACCTCAGGTATAGGTATTGAAACACTCAATGTCGATATGGACAGAGCAGCTGTTAAAACCGATCGCCACCTTTGCACCAACGTTTCTGGTGTATATGCAATAGGCGACTGTAACGGTAAGCTTATGCTTGCTCATACGGCATACAGAGAAGCTGAAGTAGCGGTTAATCATATGCTCGGTAAGAACGATGAGATGCGTTACGATGTAATACCCTCTGTTATTTACACCGATCCTGAAGTTGCGAGTGTGGGACTCAGCAAAGAGGCTGCCGAACAAAAGGGTATGAATGTAAAAGAAATTAAATTACCTATGTCATACGCAGGACGTTATCTTGCTGAAACCGAAGGCGGCAAAGGCTTTATAAAGCTTGTAGTTGACACTGACAAAAAACGTTTGGTAGGCTGTCATATGGTAGGCTCTTATGCGTCGGAAATTATAATGACGGCAACCATGATGATCGACACCGAACTTACACCCAATCGTTTACAAAAGCTTGTATTCCCGCATCCAACCGTTGTTGAAATTATACGTGAAGCAATTTTTAAAATTTAAAAATAAAGGGGAAAAGAAAAATGCCGAAAAGTTTATTTGTTGATCCTGCCGAGACACGTGCTGCCGGCAAGATTGTATTTGATGAAATTCCTGTAAACCAGTACAACAAGACTATAAAGCAGGAACGCAGCCGCTATAGCGATGAGGATTTAGTGCGCATTTACCGTGATATCACTATTTTGCGTGAATTTGAATCAATGCTGAATCAAATTAAAACACAGGGTCTTTATAATGGTATAGAAACTACATATCCGGGTCCTGCACACCTTTCTATCGGTCAGGAAGCTGCTTGTGTAGGTCAGGCGTATCTTTTGGATCAGAATGACTTCACATTTGGTTCTCACCGCAGCCACTCTGAAATTCTGGCAAAGGCTCTTTCTTGCATAAACAAGCTCAGTGAGCAGGAATTAATGACCATAATGGAAGGCTTCCTTGGCGGTTCTGCTCTTCGTGCGACCGAAAAATTAGGACCTGTAGATGATGTAAAAGAACTGGCAATACGCTTTATTCTATACGGAACTCTTTCTGAAATTTTTGCTCGTGATACCGGATTCCACAAGGGTATGGGCGGCTCTATGCACGCATTCTTCTTACCCTTCGGTATTTATCCGAACAATGCTATCGTAGGTGGTTCAGCAGCTATTGCTACAGGTGCTGCACTCTTTAAAAAGGTAAATGACAAACAGGGCATAGTAGTTTGCAATTCCGGTGACGGTTCAATGGCACGCGGTCCTGTTTGGGAGGCTATGAACTTTGCTGCTATGGATCAGTTCCATACACTTTGGGAAAGCCACAACGGCGGTATGCCGATTCTTTACAATGTTTTCAATAACTCTTATGGTATGGGTGACCAGACACGTGGAGAAACAATGGGCTATGATATGTTAGCTCGTATCGGTTCCGGTATCAGTCCTACTCAGTTCCATGCAGAGCGTATTGATGGCTTTAATCCTCTTGCAGTTATTGATGCTATGGAGCGCAAACTCAAGATTTTACGTGCAGGTGAAGGTCCTGTTTTACTCGATACACTTACCTATCGTTTCTCAGGTCACTCCACTTCAGACCAGAACGCTTATCGTACCAAAGAGGAAATCGATGCATGGCGTGAGGTTGATCCGATCATCACATACCGTAAAGGTCTTGTTGATGCCGGTGTTGCTAGTGATTCTAAGATGGAAGAAATTCTTGCTGAAACTGCAGAGCGCATGACTACAATCTGCAAAGCAGCATCAGATCCCGCTATTAGTCCTTATGTTGACTTTAAGGCAGATCCTGCTGTTGTTGAGCGTCTTATGTTCTCTAACGAGAAGGTTGAAAAGCTTGATGATCGTGAACCCGAGGTTAATATGCCTCTTAATGAGGTTCCCGCATATAAGAAGCTTAAAGAGAAGGAACGTTGCCCTGTTGTTAACGGCAAACCCGTTTCAAAGATGAAGCTCTTTAATCTCCGTGATGCACTCTCAGAGGTTATTTATGACCGTTTCTATGAGGATCCCACACTTATTGCATATGGTGAGGATTGTCGTGACTGGGGCGGCGCATTTGCTGTTTATCGTGGTATGATGGATGCCTTCCCGCACTGCAGACTATTCAACTCTCCCATTGCTGAAGCAGCTATAGTAGGTACTGCTGTAGGATATGCGGTATCCGGCGGTAGAGCATTAGTTGAGCTTATGTATGCAGACTTTATCGGTTGTGCCGGTGATGAAATTTTCAACCAGATGTCTAAGTGGCAGGCAATGTCTGCAGGTATTCTTAAGATGCCGGTTGTTCTTCGTGTATCGGTAGGTTCGAAATACGGTGCACAGCACTCTCAAGACTGGACAGCACTTTGTGCACATATTCCCGGACTTAAGGTTTGCTTCCCTGCAACACCTTGGGAGGCAAAGGGTCTTATGGAATCTGCGTTAAAGGGCACAGACCCTGTTGTATTCTTTGAGAGTCAGCGTATATACGATGTTGGTGAACAGTTCCACGAAGGCGGCGTTCCCGCAGAGCGTTACGAAATTGAATTTGGTGACGTAAATAAGGTGCGTGACGGTAAGGATATAACAATTCTTACTATCGGTGCTGCTCTTTACCGTGCTGTTGATGCAGCAAAGCAACTGAGTGAAAAATACGGAATGGAAGCAGATATCATCAATATCCATTCTTTAGTACCGCTTGATTATACAAAGATTGCTGAGTCAGTACGCAAGACAGGTAGAGTTGTACTTGTATCTGATGCTTGTGCAAGAGGTTCATTCTTGAATGACGTTGCTAAGAATATTACAGAGCTTTGCTTTGATGATCTTGATGCACCTCCTGTTGTTGTTGGTGCTCGTAACTGGATTACACCTCCCTTTGAATTCGATGAGTTCTTCTTCCCGCAGGCAGGTTGGATTCTTGATGCTATCCATGAAAAGATAGTTCCACTGCCCGGTCATACTGTTGAAAATGGCTGTACAGAAGCTGAAGCTTATCGTCGTGCAAAGCAGGGCGTATAAGTGAGAATTACCAGAACCGCAAATGCCGGCATACTTTTGCAAATGGATAATATATCCATTTTGCTTGACGGCGTTTGCGGTCAAATACCGCCCTATTGCAGCACTCCCAATAATTTAAGAAACGAACTCACCGTAAATTTACCTGATATAGTTGCATTTACGCATTATCATCTTGACCACTATGATGAGCAATATGCCAAAGCTTATGAAAAGCTCACCTCAAGGAATGTTGTGCAGCCGAATAATTGTGACAGCTTGAAGGTTGGCAACGTGTTTGTACAACCCTTTAAGAGTCGTCATATAGGTAAAAACGATGTTTCTCATATAAGTTTTATAATAAAGGGAAGTTATTGCGTATGGTTTTTAGGTGATGCTTCGCCCTTGAGCATAAAAAGTGTTGTCGGTTTGCCGACGCCGGATGTTTTGGTCGTACCTTACGCTTATGCAAATACCGACTCATCATTTAAGCTAACAAGGAGTTTTGGTGCAAAACATATTGTATTATTGCATATGCCTTTGAGGGAAAATGATGCGTATGGTATATATGATGACGTAAAAAAAACAGTCCAAGGCGATAGTGGAGTTTATATACCTGAAATGGGCGAGAGTCTTGATTTAAATTAAATTGTAAGTGGAGATATATAAAATGTTTCATACCAGAGTTATTGTTGCAAAAAATCCTGAGCAGGTAGGTAAATTTACTGCTGATAAATTTGAGGAAGAAATTCAGAGGAAGCCTTCATGTGTAATCGGTCTTGCTACCGGTTCTACACCACTGCCGCTTTATCGTGAGCTTATTGCTCGTGAAAAGGCGGGTCTTATTGATTTCAGTAAGGTTCGTTCCGCTAACCTTGATGAGTATAAAGGTCTTGCTCCCACGCATGAGCAAAGTTACCGCAAATTTATGCAGGATAACCTTTTAGATCATATTTCAATCAAACCTGAAAATACCATTGTACCACTCGGTCTTGCAGAAGATGTTGATGCTATGTGTAAAGCATATGAAGAAAAGATAGAAGAGTGGGGAGGAGTTGATTTACAGCTTCTCGGAATAGGTCATGACGGTCATATAGGTTTTAATGAGCCCGACGACAATTTCCCAACAATGACACACGAAGTTAAGCTCACCGAAATGACAATAAATGCAAACAAACGCTTTTTCAATTCTGTTGATGAGGTTCCGAAAGCGGCATTTACAATGGGTATAGGTACTATTATGTCGGCAAAGAAAATCGTTATGATGGTTACCGGTGCTGACAAAAAAGAAATTCTTAAAAAGACCTTCTGGGGTCCGGTTGACCCGAAAGTACCGGCATCTATCCTTCAATTCCATCCTGATGTTACCCTTATTTGCGACGAGGATGCTTATCCGTTTTAATTGTATTGAAAACCTATGCTTTTAAAACAATTAAAAGCATAGGTTTTATTTGGTCGGTTTAAAGTAATCAATTCAAGTAAA
>JAGAZW010000034.1 GCA_017939855.1 Clostridia bacterium
ACACAACAACTAACAAATGTGCTCTTTGTGATAACAAAGATTGCGCTTTCAGAGGTGTCTAATGAATTTCAGAGAATATCTAAAAAACAACATAGTTTATCTTGACGGCGGTATGGGAACGCTGTTACAGGCGCAAGGACTTGCGGCCGGCGAACATCCCGAACGCTGGAATCTGTCGCACCCTGACGTGATCACAAGTATTCATAAATCCTATTTTGATGCGGGTAGTAACGTTGTTTGTACCAACACCTTTGGCGCAAATATACTTAAATTTGCAGAAGATGAACTTGAAGAAATTATCAAAGCGGCTGTCGCTAATGTAAATAGAGCAAGAGACCTGTCGATACAGAAAGGCGAAAAATTTATTGCTCTTGATATCGGCCCTTCGGGAAAACTGTTAAAACCTTTGGGTGATCTTGATTTTGAGGATGCGGTAAGTGTATTTGCAAAAACCGTAAAGTTAGGCGTGAAATACGGCGTAGACCTTATTATCATTGAAACAATGAACGATTCCTACGAAACCAAAGCCGCTCTCCTTGCCGCCAAGGAAAACAGCGACCTTCCCGTCATCGTTTCCAATGCTTACGGTGAAGACGGCAAACTGATGACAGGCGCAACACCATCCGCCATGGTGGCGCTTCTCGAAGGTATGGGCGTTGATGCCTTGGGCGCAAACTGTTCGCTTGGTCCCAAACAGCTTCGCTCGGTTGCAGAGGAACTGCTGAAATATTCATCTGTTCCCGTTATACTCAAGCCCAATGCAGGACTGCCTAAATCGGTAGACGGAAAAACCGTTTTTGATGTAACAGCCGATGAATTTTCGGATGAAGTAGCCGAACTTATAAAGCAAGGTATTCGTGTTGTGGGCGGTTGCTGCGGCACAACACCGGAATATATCAAGGCTTTATATCAAAAAACTTGTGATTTTGCACCGATACAACCCCAAAATAAGAATATAACAATGGTATCTTCTTATACCCACACAGTAGAATTCGGTGAAAAGCCGATCCTAATCGGTGAGCGTATCAATCCTACGGGTAAAAAGCGCTTTAAACAGGCACTGCTTGCGGGCGATATGGATTATATTCTGTCTGAGGGTGTTAATCAGCAGGAAAAGGGTGTTGACATACTTGACGTCAACGTAGGACTTCCCGATATTGACGAAGTTGGAATGCTAAAAAATGCCGTTTGTGAATTGCAGACAGTTACCGACCTGCCTTTACAGATCGATACCGCTGATGTTACTGCAATGGAAACGGCGCTTCGCCGTTATAACGGTAAAGCGATGATTAATTCCGTAAACGGTAAGCGTGAGAGCATGGAGACCGTATTTCCGCTGGTTAAAAAATACGGTGGCGTGGTGGTTGCCCTTACTTTAGATGAGGATGGTATTCCCGAAACGGCTGATGGCAGAGTGAAAATTGCCGAAAAGATACTCTATACCGCCGCAAAATACGGTATCGAAAGAAAGGATCTCATTTTCGATACGCTGGCTATGACCATAAGCGCTGACAACAAATCGGCTCTTGCCACTCTGTCCTCGCTTAAAACTATAAAAAATATGCTTGGTTGCCATACTTCCCTCGGAGTTTCAAACATTTCTTTCGGACTTCCGAACAGAGATGCAGTAAATGGCACGTTTTTCGCTTTGGCTCTTGAAAACGGTCTTTCGGCGGCTATTATGAACCCCTATTCTGCCGATATGATGAAGACCTACTATACCTATAAAGCGCTTAAAGGAATGGATGAAAATTGCGCTGAATATATTGGTGCGGCAGACTTGTTTACCGTTATCGCACCTACTACAACTGCCGAAACCCAAAAGACCGTCGAAGAATTTTCTTCCGAGCTTCAGCGAGCGGTCATTAAGGGTTTTAAGGAAAAGGCAGCAGAACTTACAAAATCAATTCTTTTAAGTGTTGACCCACTCGAAATTGTTAATAACGAGATCATCCCTGCACTCAATACCGTAGGTAAAGGCTTTGAAGAAAAGACGGTATATTTACCGCAGCTGCTTATGAGTGCCGAAGCCGCCAAAAGTGCCTTTGAAGTCATAAAATCTTTTATGGCAGGCGGAGAAAAATCTGCCGATAAAGGTACGTTTGTAATTGCCACCGTTCACGGTGATATTCACGATATCGGCAAAAATATTGTGAAGCTTTTACTCGAAAACTATGGCTTTAACGTGGTGGATCTTGGTAAAGACGTACCGCCCGAAAAAATTGTAGAAACGGCTATACAGCTTCACGCACCTCTTGCAGGTCTTAGCGCTCTTATGACCACCACAGTGCCTGCTATGGAAGAAACTATCAAACAATTAAAAGCGAAAGCACCTTGGTGCAAAACCGTTGTCGGCGGTGCAGTTTTAACACAGGAGTACGCTGATAAAATCGGTGCAGATAAATACGCAAAGGACGCAATGGAAGCCGTCCGCTATGCAGAGAATATTATTGGAGGTAAGGTATAATGTTGATTTCTACAAGGGGCAGATATGCTCTGCGAGTAATGCTTGACCTTGCAGAACATCAGAATGATGGCTACATCGCAATGAAAAAAGTAGCCGAGCGCCAAGGACTATCACTCAAATATATTGAAAAAATTATGCCTGTTCTCTCAAAAAA
>JAGAZW010000035.1 GCA_017939855.1 Clostridia bacterium
AATCTTATAGATAAAATTGTTCCTCATCTTCACAAACTCACCGGTATAGACCAAGAGGCTCATCCCAACAATACTAAACAGCTTAACAAGGTGCTTTTATTTGTTATCGCTATTGCAATTCATAATCTTCCTGAGGGAATTGCAGCGGGTGTGGGTTTTGGTACGGGTAAAACTGCAGAAGCTCTAACTATTGCAGGAGGTATAGCACTTCAGAATATACCGGAAGGAATGGTCATTATAGCGCCGTTGCTAAATGCAGGGATGAAGCGCTCAAGAACCTTTTTTATTGCCCTCATAGCCGGTATAATCGAGGTTATAGGAACCCTGCTCGGTTTCTTTGCAGTGAGCATTTCAAATAAGGTCTTACCGTTTGCCCTCGCCTTTGCAGGAGGCACAATGCTATATGTTATAAGTGACGAAATGATACCCGAAACTCATGCGCATGGCAGTCAGCGTGGAGCTACCTATTCACTTCTTGTAGGCTTTTGCCTTATGTTAATACTAGATATTATTTTAGGATAAGGAAGGATAAAATGCAGATTAGCAATGATATCAAATATATTGGAGTTAATGACAAAAATATAGATTTATTTGAAGGACAGTATGTCGTTCCAAACGGTATGGCGTATAATTCATACATAATCGAAGACGAAAAAACAGCCATTTTTGATTCTGTTGATAAAAACTTTAAAGAAGAATGGCTCACTAACATTAAAAATGCACTGGGCGACAAAATTCCCGATTACTTCATTGTTCAACATATGGAACCCGACCACTCTGCTAACATTAAAGAGTTTGCACTTTGTTATCCCGAAACAATTATCGTCGCATCAGATAAAGCGTTTTTGATGATGAACAAGTTTTTTAAAACCGATTTTTTAGACAGAAGACTTGTTGTTAAAGACGGCGACACTTTATCTTTGGGCAAACACACTCTTTCCTTCTTTACCGCACCTATGGTGCACTGGCCGGAAGTTATTATGACATACGACAGCTATGATAAGGTGCTGTTTTCGGCAGATGCTTTCGGAAAATTCGGTGCCTTAGATGCACAAGAAGACTGGGCATGTGAAGCAAGAAGATATTATTTCGGTATTGTCGGAAAATACGGTACACAAGTACAGGCTTTATTAAAAAAATTAGCTGATACTGAAATTCAAACCATTTGTCCGCTGCACGGTCCGGTTTTGAAGGAAAACTTAGGTTATTATCTGAATCTGTATAATACCTGGTCCTCATACGAAGTTGAAAGCGACGGAATTGTAATAGCTTATACTTCGGTTTACGGAAACACTAAAAAGGCGGTCGAGCTTTTAAAAGAAGAACTCGAAAAGTCGGGTGAAAAAAACATCGTTGTCAACGACCTCGCTCGATGCGATATGGCGGAGGCTATTGAAGATGCCTTCCGCTATGGAAAAATCGTTCTTGCCACAACAACCTATAACGGCGACATTTTCCCGTTTATGCACCAGTTCATTTACGGTTTGCTTGAAAGAGGATACAAAAATCGGACTATCGGTATTATCGAAAACGGAAGCTGGGCACCGGTTGCTGCAAGAACTATAAAAAAGCTTTTTGAAAACAGCAAAGGTATTGATTTTACAGATACAACCATTACTATCAATTCAGCAATCGGTGACGAAAACATCCAACAGATAAAAACTATGTCTAAAGAGCTTTGCAATTAAGCTTTACCCTTTGGGTTAAATTATTTTCGGAAGGAGGTTTTAATTATGGACTTTATTTGTAAGATTTGCGCATATGTTTATGACGAGAAACTCGGGGATCCGGATAACGGTATAACACCGGGCACTAAATGGGATGAGCTTCCGAAAGATTTTGTATGCCCCGTTTGTAAGCGCGGAAAAGAATATTTCCTTAAATAACAAGAAGGAAAGAGAGCTACATATTGTAGCTCTCTTATTTTTTTAATTCTTTTTTTACTATGCTTAAAAATTTTATGTTATTATTGTAAAACCTACCCAATCGCTTAGGTTCGCATATAATACGATACAGCCATTCGCAGTTTAGTTTTATAAAGATCTTCGGCGCTCTTTTTTTTGTGCCACTTAAAACATCAATTGAACCGCCGCAGCCGATAAATATCCCCTTCTCAAAAAGATGAAGATTATTGTATACAGCAAGTTCCTGTCGTGGTATCCCGAGGGCTACAAAAACTAAATCGGGTTTTGTTTGAGAAATATACTCAAAGACTTTATTCTCGTCATCGGTATATCCGTCGTGAAGTCCTGCAATTTTAAGTGCGGGATATTTTTGGCTTAAAACACCTGCAAATTTCTTTAATACTTCACTTTTGGCGCCGTAAAAATAAACAGAAAGACCCATCTTGTTACCACACGACAAAAGATATTCTACCGTTTCTACCCCCGTCACTCGTTCCTTTACTGCAATCCCCGCCATTTTTGCGGCCTTTACAACTCCTATTCCATCAGGAACAATAATGGTTTCAGGGTCTATCAACGCCTTGTGAAAATCTGTATTAATACGACCTGTCATAAGGGTCTCAGGATTAGCGGTTACAACAAAAGTTTTTTTGCTTTCTTTTATTCTTTTTTCTAAAAACTCATAAAACTCCTTGTTACTACCGATAAAAAGCTTTTTCAAATATTCCAGCATTTTATTACCTCACCGAAAATTTATACTCGGTTTTAGAATAAAAAATTTCGTCCTTTTTCAAAACGGGTGTTGGAAAATAGGATATACTTGTGGCATTAGGGAAACCCTGAGTTTCAAAGCATATACCGCCGAGTCTTGGATATTTCACATTTCCTTTGCCCACAACATCACCAAAATGAAGTGCCGAATAGATCTGAACACCCGGCTCATCAGTAAAGGTTTCCATTAAAATTCCCGTTTTTTTAGAGTAGATTTCTGCTGCCTTTTTAAACTCGCCTCTTACCATACTCAAAACAAAGTTATGGTCAAGACCACCCGTTAAATCTATTGGATAGCATCCCTTTGAATTAATACAGTCACCAACAGCCTTTGGTCTTCTAAAGTCCATAGCAGTGTTTTTGACAGGCTTTATCTCCCCTGTAGCAAGAGCGTTCTTATCGGTTTCACAATATCCATCGGCAAAAATACTCATTATGTGGTCTTCGACAGTTTTACCACTTTCAGCTCCCGATAAATTAAAATAGGCATGGTTGGTGAAGTTTACGACTGTATCTTTATTGCTTTGGACAGTATACTCTATAACTAAAGAGTTGTCTTTTGTCAAAGTAAATAAAACCGAAAGCATAAGCTCTCCAGGAAAGCCTTCTTCCATATCAGGACTTACAATACTCATTTTGACCGAGTTTTCTAAAGATTCCACCGTAAAAAGCTTCTTATCAAAACCTTCTATTCCTCCATGAAGATGATTAGGCCCGTTATTGGCGGCAAGTTTATACTCTTTGCCGTCAAGTGTGAAAACAGCATTTTCTATCCTGTTAGCAAATCTACCTATAGTAGCGCCTATATAATTATCCTGAGCATATCCTTCGGCAGAATCAAACCCTAATGCAACATCGATTAAATTCCCCTTATTGTCGGGAACACATATATTCACTATTCTGGCACCAAAGTCGCTTACAGAAACCTTCATTTTACCGTTATCAATAGTATAAAGTTTTGCGTCTTCACCCATAGGCGTTTTGCCGAAGGAAGATATATTTATCATCATTTTCACCTTTTGAATTTAAAGCTTTGAGACAGTTTTGAATTATTAACTTTATCCTGATTATAACATTTACACCCATATTTTTCAATAACAACTTTTATCGCTTTAAATCATCGGTAGCAGGATTATCTATAAGCTGACCTTTCTCACTAAATCGTGACCCATGACAAGGACAGTCCCAGCTACGCTCATACTTGTTCCATTTAAGAGCGCAACCCAAATGGGGACAACGAGGTGTTGTGGGTGTGATAAGATTAAGGGTCGATTCAAAAGCATTAATTAACAATTGTGGTCGCAAAATACTTCTCGACGGCGAAAAAAGCTCGGTATACTGGTTGTTTCTTTCAAGCACCAAATCAAAAAGCAGCCTGGCTGCTACCATTGACGAGGTCATTCCCCATTTGTTAAATCCGGTCGCTACATATAAATCGTTTGTATTATTAGAATATTCCCCGATATATGGAACACCGTCAAGTGTCATACAATCCTGCGTAGCCCAACGGCAAACTTCGGTAGCAGTTGGATAATATTTGTTTGCAAAATCTGATATTTCTTTCCAATTCCCGCCTTTTTTACCCGTACGATGTGAGCCACCGCCTATTATCAGCATATCATTGTATTCTCTGAATGAAAATCCCTTTTCATTTTCGTCTAAATACATTCCGTTAATACGTTCGGTGTTTTTATATGCTATAACATAAGAGCGATGCTGATAAAGCTTTAAAAAGTAACTGCCGTGTTTATTAAATATCGGAAAATGCGTCGCAACGATAGCTTTTTTTGCGTATATCCTGCCACCGTTTGTTTTGAAAAACTCCCCGTTATATTCCAAAACTTTTGTGTTTTGATATATCTTTAAACTTTTGCATATTGTAGATATGAATTTTAAAGGATTAAATTGTGCCTGATTTTTAAACCTTATCGCACCTGCAATATCAAACGGCAGTTCTATACTTTCCCTAAAATCTGCCTTTGCACCGATTTTATCAAGAGCTGAAAGTTCCTCTTCCAGCTTGTCCCGACGGTCTAAAGAATAAACAAAGGCATCTTTCTCTTCAAAATCACAAGATATGTTTTCACATAATTTCCTGTAGCTGATAACAGCTTCCTCATTCGCCTTGTAATAAAGGTGAGCTTTTTCTGTGCCAAACTGCCTTATTAATTTGCCATATATAAGAGAATGTTGCCAGGTGATTTTTGCTGTTGTGTTTTTTGTTATACCACAGCAGACCTCCCCCGCTTCAACCAAGGCATAATCTACGCCTTCTCGCTCGAGAAAGTATGCGCACAGCACCCCCGCAATACCTGCTCCTATTATCAGCACATCGGTCTTTAAATCTCCTTTTAACTCACAAAATGGCGGTTGTCTCGTTTCTTTTTGCCATATAGAATTTATCATTTTATCACCAAAAATAGTATGCGCAAAAAAGGGATTTTAATGATACTAAAAATAAAAACGCTTTATAAAGCCTGACTGCCCTATAAAGCGTTTTAACTGTTTTATGCCTTTTGCTGTTTTTGTTTTAGGTGTTCTTCTCTGGCGCTTACCTTGCCTTCGGGACTTATTTCCCCTGCCTTCATAAGAGCAACCTTTGTAAGATAGGGACCGACCAACTCATATATAAGGACTGAGAAGAGGGTTATGTTTGCTACTATACTCCCTTCACTTCCCAAGCTCTCGGCTTTGATTGCCATACCAAGCGCCACACCTGCTTGAGGGAATAAGGTTATACCGAGATATTTTACAACCTTACTGTCGCATTTTACCGCCTTTGCACTTAAAAATGCACCATAATATTTACCAAGGCATCGCACAATAATATAAACTATGCCTATGAAAATTATTATACCGTTAGTAAATACAGAAAGCTCTAGTTCGGCACCGCTTATAACGAAGAAGAGAATAAGAAGTGGCGCAGACCAACGGTCGATTCGCTCCATAAGCTCCTCGGAGAAGTCGCATACATTACAGAACACCGTACCCAACATCATACATACCAAAAGAGATGAAAATGCAATATTAATGCCGCCTATTTGGAAATTCAGCATAGAAAGTGCTACAGTTAGCAATACAAAGGTTACCGACATTGCCATACGTTTTGAACGTGAATGAAAGAATTTTTCAAAATGGCTGAACAAAAGCCCCATTATTAGACCTAGTAACAGTGATAGCACTACCTCAAGTGTAGGCTCTAAAATTACCGATATCATATCTATATGCCCCGAAATGAGCGCTCTTGCAACGCCGAAAGAAATTGCAAACAGTATCAGACCCACAGCATCATCAAGTGCTACTATAGGCAACAAGAGGTCTGTCAAGGGACCCTTTGATTTGTACTGACGCACAACCATTAAGGTCGCTGCCGGTGCCGTTGCCGAAGCTACTGCACCTAATACTATTGCCGAAGGCAGTGGCAGTTTATCCGGAAATGCGAAATGCACTGCGATCAAAGCTACATCTACCAAAACTGTAGCGCAAAGAGCTTGAAAAATACCTATTACAGTGGCTTGTCTTCCTGTTTTTTTAAGTTGTGAAAGCCTGAATTCATTACCAATGGAAAAGGCTATAAATCCTAGTGCCACATCAGAGATGATACTGTATGTTTTTATATCATCCATACTTATAAAGCCCAGTCCCGGTACATTTAAACTTCCTAAAACATAGGGGCCTATCAATATTCCTGCTACCAGGTATGCGGTTACCGCAGGAAGCTTCACGAGCTTTGCCAGACGTGAAAGCATCAATCCAGAAAATAGCGCAATAGATAAACTTAATAATGCCTGCACAAAAATACCTTCTTCAACAATTTTTTCCAAGTAATTGTATCATAAAAGTCATATAATTTCAATGTATAACTTAGCAAATTTTTTTATCTTCCAATACATTTTATTATACACTTTTTATGTTGTTAAAGGATTGTCACAAAATCGGGACAATCCTTTAATATATACTATTTAGTTTGTATTACAAGTTGCAAAATTACCGCTTTTCTATAGGTTTTCCTTCCATACCCTCTTTGGCTGCCTTTTCAGAATATATACAGCCACAGTAGTTCTGACGATATAGACCATAACGCTTTGAAAGCTCACAAGAGCGTTTATAACCGTCTTTTTTCTTAAAATCGGAGCAAAGGTATTTAGTTAAGTATGTGTTTTCAAGTTCTAATCCTATACAATTAAGCCATTCGGCATTTTTATAGGGGCTCACAGTAAGAGTAGTGGTAAAGTAATCGTATTTATGGGCTTGGGCGTACTGCGCAGTCTTCTCAAGGCGCAAACGATAACATTTTAAACACCTTTGCCCTCCTTCTTGCACATTCTCAAGACCTCTCGCTATGTCTTCAAATTCATCACCGTTATACCGAGGCGATATTATATCGATATTCTCAAGATTCATCTCGTTAAGAAGTCTTTTAAGTTCCTGAAGACGACAAATAAATTCCTCCTTAGGACAAATGTTAGGATTGTAAAAAAATATGGTTATTTCAAAATAGTCTCTTAAAACTTCCAACACTGCACTCGAACAAGGCGCACAACATGCATGAAGTAAAAGACGGGGCTTTTTATTTAAAATTCTTATCTTTTGTATCTCAGCTTCCATCAGTTTTTGATAATTTTCTTTCATTCTCCACACCCTTCGTATTTCTGTAATTATAACACTCTTTTTAAAAAAATACAACAAATATACATATCAAATGCCAAATTCAAACACATAACCCTCCCTTTTTTAGTAAAGATAAAGATATTCTCCTTGAATATGACTTAATTGTTTTTTGTTGCTTGTTGAAAAATGTAAAAATTTGTGGTAAACTATTAGTACTTAAACTATCTTAGAAGGGTTTTTAAAATGATAGAAATCAAAGAATATAGCGGTCACATCCGCAACCATCAAGCACTCTGCAAACAACTTGGAATTTGTACAAATTTATCCAGAGAAGAAATGGAAAAACAGATACTTATTAAGGCGTATAAAAAATGGCATAAGAATATGGGGCTTCATATTCACGGTATGTTTGCCGCTGCCATTTTCGATAGCGAAAGCTCTGAGCTTTTTTTGCTGCGTGATCCTTTTGGCACAAAACCTTTCTATTATTACGAAACTACCGACGGCGATTTTCTTTATGGCGGCTCAATTCGTGAAATTATTAAGAATAAAGGTTTTGTTAAGGAGCTGAACGATAAAATGCTCCAAATCTATCTGTCTCTTACCTATACTGCAGGTGACGAAACCTTCTTTAAGGGTCTTAAAAAGCTGCTGCCGGGCAGGTGCCTTATAAGAAAAAATCAAAAATCTGAAATTTACCGATATTTCAAACCTAACTTCAACCCTGACGAAAGCAAATCTTTGGATGATTGGGCAGATGAAATCCACAACACTTTAAAGCTTATTATGGATGAAATTAAAACCCCTGAAGAAAGAGTGGAAAGCTTTCTTTCGGGCGGTGTGGATTCCTCATATGTTTTGGCAATGTCTGATGCTGATGTTTGCAATTCCTGCGGCTATGAGGACAAGCGCCTGGACGAATCAGGTCTAGCATTACAAACAGCCGATATTTTAAACCGTAAATTCAGGCTGTGTCTTATAACACCAGAAAATTACTTTGCTGCAGTTCCCTATGTTATGTATAATATGGAGCAGCCTTTAGGCGATGCTTCTGCAATTGCCTTCGCTATCGGCTGCATTGAAACTGCAAAAAGCACTAAAATTTGCTATTCAGGCGAGGGCGCCGATGAATTTTTTGGCGGGTACAATATGTATCGTAATGCCGAACGCTATGGCGACAATCTCAAAACCTTTTATGTTGGCAATACCAATATCATGAAGGAAGACGAGAAAAAGAAAATTCTTAAAAAATACTATGATGATTTTTTGCCTATAAGCCTAATAAAAGAGATTTACGAGGAAAATGAAGGGCTTGATCCGCTTTCAAAAATGTCCGATGTGGATATTCAGGTATGGCTGGAGGGCGATATTTACCTTAATGTTGATAAAATGAGCTCTGCTGCGGGTCTTGAAGTGCGTATGCCGCTTACCGATTTGCGTATTTTTGATATTGCGTCAAGAATGCCTTCCAGATTTAAAGTAACAGACTCTCAAAATAAACTCGCTTTACGTACTGCTGCAGCTAAAGTATTACCCGAAGAAATTGCTTTTCGCAAAAAACTAGGCTTTGTAGTGCCAATTCGTATGTGGATGGCAGATGAGCGCTATAACGGTGACATAAAACAAAAATTCAACAGTGACATAGCAGAAAAGTTTTTTGACACAAAAGAAATCAATGCCATTTTTGATAAATTTATAAATGGAGACTCTGATAACTGGCGCAAGGTATGGACAATTTATACATTCCTTGTATGGTATGAAGAATATTTTGTTAAGAGATAAATTTTGACCCGCAAAAGTATAAATCTTTTGCGGGTCAAAAAACAATTGAATTTATAGCGTGTATATGGTATTATATATGGTGTATTATTACTTTTCCTAGGGGCGTATTAATTATGAGGATTGTTATTAAAATAGGTACCTCCACCATAGCTCATCCTTCGGGACTTTTAAACATACGAAGGGTTGAAGAACTCTGCCGGGTTATGAGCGATCTTAAAAACGCAGGTCACGAACTTATTTTGGTGTCTTCTGGCGCTATCGGTATGGGTGTGGGCAAACTGTCCCTTAAAGGAAAGCCCGACGATATCCCGACAAAACAGGCAGCTGCGGCGGTGGGACAATGCGAACTTATGTATACTTATGACAAACTGTTTTCGGAATATAATCACACAGTTGCACAAATTCTGACAACAAGTGAAGACATCGAAAACGAAGAACGCTCCCTTAACTTTCATAACACCCTCTTCAGACTCTTAGAGCTTGGCGTTTTACCTATTATAAACGAAAACGATACCGTCGCTACAAAGGAACTGGTTATCGGCGATAATGACACATTAGCGGCAATAGTTGCTACTACTGTAAGCGCAGATATGCTTATTCTTCTTTCTGATATTGAGGGGCTTTATACCGCCAATCCAAGAATTGATAAAAACGCCCGTCTTATTACCGAAGTAGAAGAAATTACACCTGAAATTGAAAAACTTGCCGAAGGGGCAGGAACTACTCTCGGCACCGGGGGTATGCAAACTAAAATTCACGCAGCTCAAATTGCCACACAGGCAGGAGTCACTATGGTTATTGCAAACGGTAACAACCCTCCTGTCATTTACGATATCGTAGACGGTAAAAAAGTGGGTACCATATTTAAAGCAGAAAAGAGATAATCTTATGACAACAAAGGAAATTCTTATAAATGCCAAAGCAGCCTCCAAGGATATATCCCTTATTACAACAGAACAAAAGAACGAAGCTTTATTTACTATGGCACAAGAACTAATCTGTGCCTCAGATGATATTTTAATGGCTAACGCCGAAGACTTAAAAGCGGCTGAGGCTACCGTATCAAAAGTAATGCTCGATCGTCTTATGCTAAACAAACAGAGAATTGCCGCTATGGCGGACGGTATTAAGGCTGTAGCAAAGCTACCCGACCCTGTAGGTCAAGAGCTTTCTTCCTATGAATGCGAAAACGGACTTTCGGTTAAAAAGATTTCGGTTCCTTTAGGGGTTGTTGCAATTATTTACGAAAGCCGCCCCAATGTCACTTCCGATGCCGCTGCACTCACCTTAAAATCAGGAAATGTTTGTGTTTTAAGAGGCGGCAAAGAGGCTTTTGGCACATCATTTGCAATCGTACAGGCGCTAAGAGCAGCACTCAAAAAATGCAATCTTAATGAAAATTTTATAAACATTTTAGAAGACACATCTAGAGCAGGTGCTAATGAACTTATGACTGCAGTCGGCTTTGTAGATCTACTGATACCCAGAGGCGGCGCAGGGCTTATTAATGCTTGTATACAAAATGCTAAGGTTCCGTGTATACAAACGGGTACCGGAATATGTCACATTTACATTGACAAATCTGCCGACATAGAAAAAGCTTTGAAAATAGTCGAAAATGCAAAAATGAGTCGTCCTTCTGTTTGTAATGCGGCAGAGGTTTGTGTTGTGCATAAG
>JAGAZW010000036.1 GCA_017939855.1 Clostridia bacterium
GCTCTATCCAACTGAGCTATCAGCGCATAATGCTACGATACTATCCGCAACGGTTAGTATTATATCATATGCCATATAAATAATCAAGCAAAAAATAATATTTTTAAAAATTATTTTATGCCTTAACAATATGCCCGTCCCTAATTTCTGAATATGTATATGTAGGAACTATACTTTTAACAAGTGCCCTGATATCACTGCTATCATCTGACATTACTTTTTCCATCTCGTTTAAAACGGCAACAAACTTTTCTTCATCAATATCAATAGGGAGTCCTATATGTATAAGACGGTTGCTCGTTCGTGTAAGACCTTCTTCGGATAGAAGCTTCTCTTCATAAAGTTTTTCCCCCGGACGAAGACCTGTAAACGCAATCTTAATATCTATATACGGCTTGTAGCCCGAAAGACTTATAAGATTTTCAGCAAGATCAAGAATCTTTACCGGTTCGCCCATATCTAGAACAAATATTTCACCGCCCCTTGCCGAAGCACCTGCTTGTAGCACCAAAGATACCGCTTCGGGTATTGTCATAAAATAACGAATAATATTCGGGTCTGTGACGGTTACCGGACCGCCATCTTCAATTTGTTTTTTGAATAACGGAATAACACTGCCATTGCTACCTAAGACATTCCCAAATCTTACCGCAACAAATTCAGTATCAGAGCGATTATTGTATGTTTGAACAATCATTTCGCAAATACGTTTGCTCGCACCCATAATATTTGTGGGGTTGACGGCCTTGTCCGTTGATATAAGCACAAATTTTTGAACATTATATTTATCAGCTAAACGAACCGTATTTAAGGTACCGAAAACATTATTCTTTATTGATTCGTTTGGGCTATCTTCCATAAGTGGAACATGCTTATGGGCTGCTGCGTGATAAACAATATCCGGGTTGTATTTTTTAAATACACCATCCAATCTTGCTTCATCACGAACAGAGCCTATCAAGACAACTAAATCAAGTTCAGGATGTTTTTTCAAAAGCTCCATTTGGATATCGTAAGCATTGTTTTCATATATATCGAAAATAATAAGCTGTCTTGGACTATGAACTGCGATCTGACGACAAAGCTCACTACCGATTGAGCCGCCGCCACCGGTCACCATTACTATTTTATTTTCAACATAATTCATGACCGATTCTACGTTAATATCTATGGGTTCTCTTCCCAGCAAGTCCTCTATTTCAACATTTCTCAGCGAAGATGCATTAAGGCTATCATCAGAAAGAAGCTGATACATAGCAGGAATAACCTTTAATTTACATTCTGTTTTTTGACAAATTTTAAGAATCGATGATTTTCTGCTACTAGGGCATGTAGGAATAGCAAAAACAATGAGATCTATTTTATAATTTCGGGCGGCCGAAACTATCTCATCAGTACCACCAATAATTTTAATACCATTAATGTAATGACCTTTTTTGGCAGGATCATCGTCTACTATACATTTTATATTGCAGCTACAATGTTTATCGTTAGCCAGGATATCATTTATAAGTAAACTTCCTGCTGAACCCGCACCTATAATCATTATATTACCGTTAATATTAAAGTCTTCTATTTGGGGATTATGACCACGACCGCTTAATGACAATCTTAAAACAAAAACCCCCGAAAAAGAGAATGCTAAAATTATGAATGCGTAAACCTTATCAAAAACAACACTTCCGCCAATAGCCAAAAAAGAGCCATATGTAGTTCCTATTGAAATAACGGTAGCTGCAAAAAGTCTGATATAATCATTAACGGTTCCAAAGCGCCACAAGATATTATAAATTTTGAAAATGTAATACACAATAACTAATATTATCGGATATATACCCGTCGCTGCAGATATAGCAAGTTGGCCTCTATCGATATTTTTAAACATCAAAAATGACAGAAGGGTTGCAATTGCCGCAATAGCAAAATCTGTTAAAAGGAACAAGAGCTTTTTTATAAATGGATTTTTCAAGA
>JAGAZW010000037.1 GCA_017939855.1 Clostridia bacterium
GGGTGCCTGGCATCCCTCCCGGCAAAATCACAGCTAATAGATTTTCATCCTTTATTGCCTCATTTTCTTCAAAATCGCACTCAACCGATACGTTATGAGAGCCTTTAACGACCTTAGAACCGATGCCTACTGTTTTCACTTCAATTCCACCTCGACGCAAAATGTCTACCGGCGCTAAGGCTTCCAATTCCTCAAAGCCCTCTGCTAAAAACACATATACCATATTTACACCTCAAAACAAAGTTAAAACTTCGTTTAAAATATCGGCCGCAATATCCTCTATTGAACGAGCTTTACCATCTTCAGCGCAATCAATAACCGACCAGCCGGAATATTCAGCTGTGAATTTTGCCGCTTTGCGACATTTTTCAAGGTATTTGATATCGCTTTCGTGGATGTCCTTTTTATCGGCATTCCCATCATAACGAACCGAAAGAAGCTTTTGAGAAACCTCTATCGGCATATCAAGAAATATTACCTTATCGGGCTTAGGGATAGCGATTTTCTCATACTCTAGGTCGTAAAGCCAATCAAGAAACGGTTTCCATTGTTCTTCAGCAAGTTTACAGGTTTGATGAACGGCATTAGAGGTTGTATATCTTCCCGACACTATTACTCCGCCGCCATCATAATACTCTCCCCAATTCTTTTTATAAGAAGCGTATCTGTCAACAGAATAGAACACTGATGCCGCATAAGCGTTTACATCATCAGCCGTTTTGCCAAACTCTCCTGCGAGATACATTTTTACCAGTGCACTTGAGTCGCTTTCATAATCAGGGAACGATACACTTTTACAGTCTATTCCGCACTCTTTAAGCGCTTTCGGTAAAAGAGACAACTGAGTAGATTTCCCACAACCGTCTAGTCCCTCTATAACAATAAGTTTACCCATTTTTACCCATACCTTTATATAACTCTCTAATTTCCTTTGCTTTGCCGCAACTCATTTTACCCTCGGGGCAGGGTCCGTTAAGGCACGGAGGACCTGCCTTTTTGAAAAGCTCGGGTGATACATTTTTTACCAACATTAGCATTTGGTTTGCTACATCCCTTATCTCCCATTGAGCTCTGTTACAGCAGCGATGACGGAAGAAATTATGTAAAGAACGAGCATTCATAGTAACTACCATTTTGGTTTCACAAGCATTTGGAAGGACAAATCTAGCATCTTCAATAGCTTTTTTCTGAGCTAGTCTTGTAGCAGTTTTTTCATCCTTACCCTCGCTTAAAAACTCCTGTTTATGCTTAGCCGTTAAAATTTCGGTTATGCGGTCATAAACGCACTGATCCTTGTCCATTACCTCTTTATAAAGGGCAAGAGCATCCTCATCCTCGGCAATTTCAGGTGGAATAACATACTCAAAGCTGCCCTCCGCCACATAACGCTGACTCTTAACCGAATAGGAGGCTATTCTATGACGGGTTATCTGCGCCAAAAGCGAACGTGACACACCCTCGATACCAAACGTAAAAGAAGCATGTTCAATGGGGCTTTCGTGACCTATTTCGGAAAGCATTTCCACAAACGAAGAAACCTTTTCGTCTGTAAGTCCCTCGTTTAAGTCATTTATAGTGGAGGAACTGTAACAGAGCTTCGCAGCACACGCAACAGTTCTTTCGGGATTAGGGGTATATGCTAAAAGAGTAACCTGTGGCATAAAAACAACTCCTAAATTTTTAATCTTTATATTCCATTTTATTATATCAAAACCTGTAAAGATTGTAAAGAAAAAGATATCTGTCAGCAGCCAACGAAAGATATTGATATTTTATCTGATGTATGATGTGTAAAAAGTTCTTAATAAAAATTTTGAAAAATTATGTATTTTTTTTAATAAAAGGGCTTTTGTTTATTAATAAAATATGTTACAATATATTAGATAATAAATTTGCGGAGGGCTTCTACTATGGCAAGTATTGATTTCAAGCATACCCCTTACGGCGACCTCGCCATTGTAAGTATGAAAGGTTGCGAGGATATCTCCTCTCAGGTCGATTACTACTTAAAACAATGGAGAAATATTAAAGAAGAGGATAAATCCTTTGTTGTGGGAGCTAACTGCCCACGATTCGGTACGGGTGAAGCAAAGGCAGTTTTAAACCATACAGCCCGAGGGCTTGACGCTTATATCATTTGCGATTGTTTTAACTATAATGTTACTTATAAAATGTATGGACAAACCGTCCCTATGAGTCCTGATGACCACTTTCAGGATTTAAAGAGAGTTATTGCTGCCTTCGGCGGTAAAGCTCGCAGAATTACTGTTATTATGCCTATGCTTTACGAAGGCAGACAGCACCGCAGAACTGCCAGAGAGTCTATGGATTGTGCTATGGCACTTCAGGAGCTGATTGCAATGGGTGTTAAAAATATTATCACCTTTGATGCACATGATCCTCGTGTTAATAACGCAATTCCTCTAGACGGTTTTGACAATATACAAGCCGCCTATCAAATGATAAAGGCTTTATTGAAAACTGTTCCCGACGTGAAACTTGATCGTGATCACACCATGATTGTTTCCCCCGACGAAGGCGGCATGGGAAGATGTATTTATTATTCTTCTGTTTTAGGCTTAGAATTAGGCATGTTCTATAAACGCCGTAATTACTCGGTTATTGTTAATGGTAAGAACCCTATTGAAGCTCATGAATTCCTCGGTAATGATATTACCGGCAAGGATTTAATTCTGGTAGACGATATGATTTCATCCGGTGAGTCAATGCTTGACATAGCTGCAAAACTTAAAGAAAAGGGTGCCGGAAGAATCTTCATATTTTCAACCTTCGGTCTTTTTGTTGAGGGTCTTGAAAAATTCGATAAGTATTATGAAGATGGTCTTATTGATAAAATCTTTACTACAAACCTTATATATCAAACCCCCGAGCTTTTATCAAGAGAATGGTATTGTAGTGTAAATATGAGCAAATATATTGCCCTCATTATAGATACCCTCAATAATGATAACTCCATCAGCAAACTTCTTGATCCTATTGACAGAATCAAAAAGATTGTTGCAAAATACGATAATAAAAATCGCTAAATTTTACGCCCTATCTTCAAATTGATAGGGCGTTTTTTACATATCACACAAAAAATTTTGTCGATTAAAAATATATTTTATTTTTAAAAACCGTGTTGACATTTCAAACTCTTTGTGATACAATAATTCAGTCCTTGTACGGAGAGGTATCGAAGCGGTCATAACGAGGCGGTCTTGAAAACCGTTTGGCGCAAGCCACAAGGGTTCGAATCCCTTCCTCTCCGCCATTTTTTAATGTTGAAACAATTTTTATTGTTGCTGAATAAGTTACATCTGGAGTAGTACTCAAGTGGTGACGGGCAACGCTTGTGAGTGCGTCCAGCGGACGATACAGCGAACAAGGGTTGGCGCAGCGGTCGAAATTTTGTGCCGCTACAAGGCACATGAAAATTTCGGGCACCGCAAGAGGGCACGAGCCGAGGAACCTTTTTCATTCTCAAGCAAACAATTTAATATAATATTTAAAATAAGTTACATCTGGAGTAGTACTCAAGTGGTGACGAGGCGCCCCTGCTAAGGGCGTAGGTCGGGTAACCGGCGCGAGAGTTCAAGTCTCTCCTACTCCGCCAAGTAAAAGAGCATACCTTTGTGGTGTGCTCTTTAATTTTTGCAATGTCTAGGAGAGACTTGAAAAGCACGGTTTGTCGCAAGACAAATTTCGGTCTTCCTGTGGACGACCGAAAAGTGCGGGTGCGTGTCGGTGTCGTTGACACCGAGCAAGTCTCTCCTACTCCGCCAAGTAAAAGAGCATACCTTTGTGGTGTGCTCTTTCGTTTTTTATTGCTTTTTTCTTTGTCTTATTATACATACAACAACCAACATAAACAATGTCGAACCGAATATGGGTAATAGGATATCACCAATAGCAGTGTATAGAGTAGTTTCGTCACACAAATATATCGTTTGGGTTAAAGCTCCTTGTTTTAGAGCGCCGAGACTCGATACTATTCTTCCTCTTGTATCGGTCACGAGTGTTACCCCGGAATTTGCACTGCGCACAAAATAGCGGGAATTTTCGATACTTCTGAAAACGGTATGTGCTGCGTGTTGCCAAGTACCCGATGAATCTTTAAGCCATGAATCATTAGTTACGGCAACCATAAACTCTGCTCCGTCTGACACACTTTGCCTTGACAATTGCGGATGTGTAATTTCAAGGCATATAACATTTCCGATATTTCCCATATCGGTTTTCATAATCACCGTTTCGGTACCATTTACATAATCACTTTGCAAAACATTTATTTTACTTAGAGCCGGAAACAGTTTCGAAAGGACTGGCCGATACGGCATAAATTCCCCGAAAGGTGCGGTTTTCCTTTTAATATAAGGCTTTAGTACATTATTGCCGTCAATCAGGGTAGTTGTATTGGCATATTTGTCATCCTTCATCCAAAGAGCGCCCATTAAAATAGGTGTTTTGATTTCACAAGAAAATTCCTTGTAAAGATCGACATAAACAGGATAATTTTCAAGGTTTACAGGTACCGCACTTTCAGGCCAAATTACAAGGTCAACATCGCTCGTAAGGTTTTTGGCGGTTAGCGAATTATAAATTTGATAACAACTATCCACACTATCAGATTCATTCGACCATTTTGCCTCAGCATCTACATTCCCCTGAACAGTAACTATTTTCAATTCCTTGTTATTATCCGTAATATTAAGTCGGCACAAACCGAAAGCAAGATTTAACGCAAACAACAATGCCGCACAAGCAGCACATAAACGAATCTTATTCGGCGGATAAATAAACATCAATACGATAAGAAGGTTTATGGTGAGTATAAACATATCCAATCCGTCCATGCCAAACAATGAAGCCATCTGGATAAGTGCTGTAGCTCTATACTGCGGCAGAGCGATTCTCACCCATGGAAAAGCAAGTTGGCTGTAAGATGTTACTTTCTGAGCAACCAAAATCCCGAAAATGCCGACAAAGCCCAATAGTGCGGGACTTTTTACCCATTTGTTGACCAAACGACACAAAATTGTCGGGACACACCACAAAGCGCCATGAATTAAACTTATTCCAAGCCACGCAAGACAGACCACGCATATTGATGTAACACCCGATAAACCTGCATAATCTAACGGATGCATCCATAAAAACCAATAATATATACCCACATAATATAAAAATCCGAATAAAAATCCTTTTAAAAAAGAAGCGCTTAATTTGCCCGAGTTCTTTTTTATCATAACATATAAAAACGGAGCAAAGGAAAAATACAATAAAAAAGAAAGCGAAGAGAAGGTAAACGGAAGAAACGAAAAGAATGCTGATGCAATAATCAATATCAACGGTCTTTTTATAATATTCAAGCCCTTTTCTTTCATTGACTATTCACCCTTTTCTATTATTCTTCCCCGTTTAATACTATCTGTACCAAATTTTTTTCGTACAGATTCTATCGACTCTTCAATTTTTTCTATTTTTTCACTCGATAAACTTTCACCGAACATATCCTGCTGTATAGCAATAGAGTCGTCCTTTAAATTTATAACACGAAGTCCCACCGAACGCAAGGGCAAATTCCATTTATAGCATTCGTCAAAAAGTTCTATGCCTTTTTGGGCAATAAGCAGCGCCGAATTTATTCCACCCGAAAAGCTGCGAGACGTTTCCTTTACGGCAAGAGAAGTTGTTCTTGTATGGACAGTGATTCCCCCCGCATAAAGTCCTTTTTTACGAAGCTGATGAGAAATATCTTCCGCAAGTTCCAAATAAATTTTCCATACTTGTTCTCTCGTTTTTATATCACTTCTGGGCGTTATAGACCTTCCGATGCTTTTAGGAATATCATCTTCTCCCCAAGGAACCACAGGAGCATCATCCTCCCCTAATGCATACTTCTTTAACGAAACTCCGTTTTTCCCTAACAGTCTATTTATTGAAGTATCGCTGAGAAGTGTCAAGTCGCCAATGGTAAAAACTCCGTTATCAGATAATTTCTTTGCCGTGCTTTTGCCCACAAAAAGCAGATTTTCCACCGCAAGACCCCATATCTTTTCTTTGAAATTTTCTCTTGATATTACTGTCACAGCATCAGGCTTTTTCAAATCCGAACCTAATTTTGCAAATACCTTATTAAAGCTCACCCCAACTGATACGGTTATCCCTAGCTCCCTTTTTATTTCCTTTCGTATTCGTTGCGCTATTTCTTCTCCGCTGCCGAAAAGAAGTTCACTGCCGCTTACATCCAACCAACACTCATCAATGCCGAAAGGCTCGATTAAATCGGTGTAACGTTCATAAATCTTTCTTGCGGCAATAGAATATTTTCTGTATTGATTATAGTCAGGGGCAAGAATTACAAGCTCCGGACATTTTTGCTTTGCTTCACGTACCGTTTCTGCGGTTTTAACACCAAACGATTTTGCAATTTCATTTTTTGCAAGGACTATACCATGACGCTCCTCCTCGCTACCGCAAACAGCTACAGGAAGGTCCTTTACCGTTTGATTCGAAAGAAGGGATACCGATGCAAAAAAGTTATTTAAATCACAATGAAGAATTGTTCTTTCCTGCATTTAACCCCTCCTTTTCAAACATATGTTCTTATAAAGTATTATAAAATTTTTGCTCTAAAATGTAAAGAGCAAATTTCAGGAAATTACTAAATTGTTAAGTGCTTTTAAATGGAGCCTTTCAATCTGGCGTTTGCTGTAATTTATATCCAATCCTATTTGTTCCATAGTTTTGCATAAAA
>JAGAZW010000038.1 GCA_017939855.1 Clostridia bacterium
AGGAAGCAATACTGCCGACTATTCGCGATACTTCCACTCAGATAATAGCAGTTATGCCATTACCAATAAAGGAAACACGATTTATTTACACAAGCACACCTGCACGTATTCCGCAACGGAAAATAAAATTACCCAAACATGTTCGGTCTGCAATAAACACACCGCAACGGCTACGCTGACGGCTGACGATGTCATCTATACCGGAGCTGCTATTGCCACAGGTGCATCTGTTACCTTCTCGGACAATTGGGCAGGCTCTAAGGAACACGGCGAGATCACATATTCTAACAACCTTAATGTAGGCGATGCTACCGCAAAGGTAACGGTTGAGGGCAAAGAGCTGACAACTATTTTCAAAATCAACGCGGCAAATATAGCGGAAACCACCGTTTCCTTTAATCCTTCAAACATCACGTATGACGGCAGCGAACAAAAACCGGCGGTTACTGTGTTGTGGAACGGTGCACCGCTTACAGAAAATACCGATTACACTCTTTCTTGGGATAAGGCGGGCTTTACAAACGCAGAATCTTATACTGTAACCGTAACCGGTAAGGGTAATTTTAAAGGCACAAAGAATGCGGTATTCAGCATCAATCCTGCGGATATCAAATCTGCTGATGTTACTTTAGATCAGAACACCTTTGTTTACGACGGTCAGCCACACAAGCCGACAGCAATCGTGACCTTTAACGGTGCTACGCTGACAGAAGGTGTGGATTATGACCTTTATTATATGAGCGAAGACCAGATCATCAAATGGGACAACGGTGAGCCTGTAAAATTCATCGGGAATGAATCTTCTGATAGTATAAATGCCGGTCAGTACTATGTGTGTGCGCGGCAAAGGAAATTTCGCTACAAGTAGTCGCTTTGCCTACGCCGCATACACTATAAAGCAGGCAAAAAATAATTGGGTCAAAAGGCCGTCGATCACCGGTTGGACTTACGGCGAAGCCGCAAATGCACCGACAGCTGAAGCTAAATTCGGTACTGTATATGTACTTTACGACGGAACGGCAAAAGACGGAACCACCTATGACAGCGATGTTCCGCCCACAAAGGCAGGCAGCTATGTTGCTCGGTTTTTTGTGGATGAAGCGGCGAACTACGAGCCAATCGCTGAATTCGTACCATTTACCATCGAAAAGGCTGACTATGATATGACAGGTGCTAAGTGGAATTACAAAGAGCCTTTCCAATATGACGGCAAAGAGCATAAGGTTGAGGTCGTAGGACTTCCCGCAGGGGTTACTGTTAAAAACTACGAGAATAATACCGCCGTCGCAGTGGGCGATTACTATGCCGAAGTAAGCTTTGCTTACGACGCCGACAACTATAATGCTCCCGCCATTAATGTTCTTGGCTGGACTATATACAACGATTGGACTCCTGCCGAGTATACTGTCAATGGTAGCGGTTGGATGAACGAGGATTTTGTTATATCTGCAAAAAACGGTTACAAGATATCTCTTACCAACACTGCAAACGGCACTTGGGAAGATGCTCTTACCTATAGTGCAGAAACCAACAATGGCAGCGTTACCTTCTATCTTAAAAATGAAACCAGCGGTACAATCTCTCTTGCAAAGACCGTAAGCTATAAGCTAGACAAGACGGAACCTACAGGAAGAGTCGAATTT
Organism: Clostridia bacterium; assembly: GCA_017939855.1. GTDB lineage: Bacteria > Bacillota > Clostridia > Oscillospirales > Acutalibacteraceae > UBA737. The sequence goes on from JAGAZW010000038.1 coordinate 1,644, forward strand.
GTTGAGAGAACCGGATGGGAAGAATTTATAAATACAATTACCTTCGGCTTGTTCTACAAGGACGAAGTGACCGTTAAGGTTACGGCAGAAGATAACCTTTCGGGTGTTG
>JAGAZW010000039.1 GCA_017939855.1 Clostridia bacterium
AGGTTCTGGATTTACTTCACTTTCATTTGCAGAACAAGTGACTGCTTACGGTCAGATGTCAGCAAAATTTGTTGATTATCTGCTCAATAAGGGTTGTGACAATATTACAAGTGTAAGTGTACTTTCAGAGCCGGGGGCTGGTTGGAAAGGAACAACTCAAGATGAAGTAAAAGCACAATCGCCTCAGCTAAATTTTGATAATGCAATTACTGCTTACGGTAAATGTGTTGCAAGTGTGAAACAAGAGCTAACTGCAATCGGCAGAAGTGATATAAAACTTGTAGCAGGTAATATATCAATGCTTTATGACCCAACTGTTACTGTAGAGGCAACTTATAAATGGTGGGACAACTATCTTTGGGGTGGACAATATTTCCTTGCAGGTAAGGATTGGTTCCGTACTATGCTTAGTAAGAGCACAATTACCTCTAACGCTAACGCGGTTTCTTATCATTATTACGGCACATACAATAATGTTAAAGTAAGTAATTATGAAACTAATAATAAGGTGCTTGGTGCTTTTGTCAGCGATGCTCTTAAATACACAAATTATAACCCTAATGATATATTTATGGATGAAACATCTGTTAAATTATTTGGCGCAACGAGCAATAATACTGATAAGTCGAATGTTTCACCTTTTGAGGCAACACAGCTTTCAGAATATATGTCCGCTCTTATGAATAACGGATACAAAGGCGCATATCTTTGGACATTCAGTGACTTTGCAAGCAACAATAAGTTTGGTTTGATGCCTAATGCACTCTCGGGTAATGCTTTGCCTTACAACAGATATTATGCGATTTCTCTCGTGACTAAATATTTTAATAACTGTAATAAAATATATGCTGGCTCTTATGAGGACGGTTGCGTTACGGTTTGTGGCGAGGATGAAAACGGAAATATCACAGTAGTCGTTGTTAATATGAATAATATTAATAAAACTATTGGTGTTGATTTTGAAAAATCACTTTCAAATCTTACACTTAACAGACATTTATACAATCCATCTGTGAACTCTGTTACCAAACAGGCAAATGTTATTGGAAGCGACAAGTGTTTTGCAAATGTAACTACTTCTTTTGCAGATACCATTCCTGCCGGTGGCGTAGCAGTATATACAACCTTTAACTAATAATAGAATTAACGGAGGATAATATGTTCAAGAAAATAACATGCGTTGTTGTCGCAGTTATGTTAATAGTAACTTCTGCATTTTTTCAAATTTCATCTAATGCGCAGGTTGAAATTTGGGATGGTTCTGTTGCTGATTCTTTAAACGGCAGTGGCACATACGAAGAACCGTATTTATTGGAAGACGGCGCTGATCTTGCATTTGTGAGTAGCCAGGTTGCAGCCGGAACTAACTATGAAGGTAAGTTTTTCAGACTTACTAAAGATATTTATTTGAATGAAAATAGCGAAGATTACCTTTCTTGGAAAACAACTGCTCCGGCAAATGAATGGGAGCCGATAGGTAAGCGTGGATATTCTTTTAAAGGTAATTTTGACGGCGATGGTCATACAATTTCAGGCGTTTATGTTGATGATGCAACAGTTCCTGTTGCTGATCAAGAAAATGGACACGGATTATTCGGCTATATTTATAAAGGCTCTGTAAGGAATTTACATATTAAAGATTCATATATCGCAGCTTATCGTGTTGTAGGCTGTATGGTGGGCTTGACTCAGCAAGCAACCTTTACGAACTGTAGCTTTGAAGGTTTGGTTTTTGGTTATAACACTAATGCGAATGGCGGCTCGGCGGGAGGTTTTATTGGTTATGCAAATCAAGGGAATACCCTTGAAAAATGTTACACAACAGGTAAAATAGATTCATGTGCACGTTCATCTGGCATTATCGGCGTTGCTTCAGGAAGTGGGGCAAACAAAATTCACAGTTGTTACACATCAATGGTTGTTACAAGCCTTGGTGTAAAAACTTCTCCCGGCTATCAGACTGGCGGTTTGGTGGGTTATATAAATGCAAACTCAAATGTTGAAATAAAGAATAGTTTCTTTGCCGGTTCTTATCCCACAGGCACCCAAAGAGGTCCTGTTGTGGGTTATAACCATAATACAGCTACCGTTTCTGTCAATAACTGCTACTATCTTGCTGATGCGGCAGACGGAACATACGGCGCAAATAAAACCGCAGAAGAGTTTAAAAATAAAACCGTTTTAAACCTTTTAAATGCGGCTTTTGAAACTCCTGTATTTAAACAAGGTGATAGTTATCCCATTTTCGGTCAACCTGAACCTGAAGCACCTCCTGAGCCTAAAAACGAGGTTTTAAACAGTGAACTTTTTACTGATTGGAATACTTTGGCGGCAGATAGCTTTGATTCGGGAACAGGAAAGGCAACAGACCCTTATATCATTAAAACTGCTGAACAGTTAGCTAAAATATCGGCTGATTTTCTTGCCGGGAACGATTTTTCGGGCAAATTTTTCAAAATTGCAAATGATATTGTTTTAAATACAAATACCGATTACGATAATTGGGTAAATCTCACAGAGGGTACTCTTTATCGTTGGACTCCTATTGGCTCAGCATCAAAAATTTTTAAGGGCACAATAGACGGTCAAGGTCATACTATCAGCGGCATGTATGTCAACAAGAATTTGCTTTACGGTATGGTTGATTTTCCCGATAACGAAGATACTTACGTAGGTTTTATAGGTAATGGTTCCGGACAGATTTCAAATCTTCATTTTGAAGATTCTTATGTTTGCGGATTTAAGTTTGTTGGAGGTATTGCCGGTCAATATGGTGGTAAGCTCACTAACTGTAGTTTTGAAGGATATGTGAGAAGCACTAATAACGGTGATAATTCCGGTAATATTGGCGGTCTTGTAGGGTGCATAAATGGTGCCTTGCAGGTCAATGAATGCTATACTACAGGAAAAATAAATGCGATCAGCCGTTCGGGTGGTCTTATCGGTTCAATTGTTTCCGGTGGAAATTCTACAATTACTTATTCTTATAGTGAAATGACCTTTGACAGCAC
>JAGAZW010000040.1 GCA_017939855.1 Clostridia bacterium
ATTCTTATATATTATCTTCAAATACTACGTTTGGAGGTATGATATATGAATGAAAGAAAAGAAAATCAAGATAATCAAACTAAAGAAATAGAACAGATTAAAGAACTGGGCTCTGTGCAACTAGAAGCGAAGCATAATATTTATTGTCTTACAATTATCGGTGAAATCGAAGGACATAATGTATTGTCAGAGCAGAGTAAGACTACCAAGTATGAGCATATAATTCCTCAGCTTGTTGCAATTGAGCAAGACAAGAATATTGAGGGACTTCTTATAATTCTTAACACTGTAGGTGGCGATGTTGAAGCGGGCCTTGCTATTGCGGAATTGATATCGGGTATGAGCAAACCTACCGTTAGCTTCGTTTTAGGTGGCGGCCATTCGATAGGAGTGCCATTGGCGGTATCCGCAAAGCGCTCATTTATAGCTCCTACAGCAACTATGACTATTCATCCTGTTCGTATGAACGGTCTTGTGATAGGCGTTCCGAGAATGATGAATCATTTTGCTCGTATGCAGGAGCGAATAACAGATTTTGTTATAAACAATTCTTCCATAAAAAAAGAAAGATTTATGTCATTTATGATGAACAGCGAGGAGCTTGTTACCGACATAGGTACAGTATTAACCGGTGAGGATGCTGTCAAGTCCGGACTGATTGATGATGTGGGAAGATTAAGTACAGTTTTGGAAGCGTTGTATGATATGATAGAAAATAAATAGGGGTGTTTAATCTTAAATGGCAACCAAAAAAAGAAAGCCGTCGTCAAAGTCAAAGAAATGTAACAATTCAAATAAACAATTAAAGGCAATAATGCTTTTTGCCGCTGCTATATTTTTGCTCTTTGTGGTCTTCATAGAGGGCAAAAACGTATGGACCTTACTACATAGATTTGTATTTGGTATGTTCGGAATAACGGCATTTTATTATCCTTTTTTGATGGGTTTTGTTGCAATAATAATTTCTATTGAAGATTCTGATGTGGTAAAGAAACTAACCGCAAAGGCAATAGAGGCAACATCGTTTGTTTGGCTTCTAGGCTCGTGCATTGATATTTATTCAAAATACCGTGCAACAGAGTTTGCAGCGTATATAGCAGAGGCATACACAAAAGGTGTTGCATATAAAAATGGTGGTGTATGCGGAGCTGTTATCGCAAAGCCTCTGGAGATGCTTTTTGGTCAAACAGGAGCGGCTATAACAATAATTCTTCTTATGGTAGTATTTCTTATGATTATTTCGGGGTCTACCTTGCTTTCGGTTTTTAAAACTATGTCAAAACCGGTAAAGGCGGTGTCAGAACAAGCTGAAAATGCTTACAGGGCACGTAAAGAAAAGGATGAAACTCTCGAAAAAGGCGGGGAAATACCCTCTAAAAAGGGAAGAATAAAGGTCATAAAGGGCTTTGATGTGGATATACCGGTTGATGATATACCTGAAAAGCGCAAACGTACAGACGACAATTTTGATCCGAAACAGAAAAGGGTTGTTGATACATATTATGCCGATGAAAATTTAGATGCAATTTCTGAAGACGAGAGTCCGGCTGCAATAGAAGAAGCACTTAACACAGCCGAAATGGAAGCGAATTACAACAATGATTATGCTTCTGATTCGGAAAGCTATTCGGATAACCTACCGGGTGAAAAAATCCAAGTGGATTTTCAAAAAGAAACGGATGAATTTACCGACGACGTTGAAAATATGCCAGAAATCAGGCGTTATAAATTTCCGCCGTATGATTTGCTTAAATCCTATGGCTCCGCTGATGCAAGGGCACTTTCCGGAGAGCTTGATTCCACTGCGGCCACACTCGTCGAAACGCTTAAAACTTTCGGTGTTGAGACAAAAATTCTTGATATAACCCGGGGACCGACTGTTACAAGATATGAGCTACAGCCTAAGGCCGGTGTTAAGATAAGCAAGATTACCGGACTTGCAAATGATATTGCTCTTAATCTTGCAGCGTCGAGCGTCAGAATAGAGGCTCCGATTCCAAATAAAGCGGCCGTAGGCATTGAAGTGCCTAATAAAACAACGTCTGTTGTGGGCATAAGGGAGCTTATAGAATCTGTTCCGTTTACTGCCTCAAAGAGCAAACTGAGTGTTGCAATGGGTCGAGATATAGAAGGTAATGCGGTTGTGGGGGATATAGCCAAGATGCCGCATGGTCTCATTGCTGGTGCTACCGGTTCGGGTAAATCGGTTTGTATAAATTCAATTATTATGAGTATCCTATATAAAGCCACCCCTGAGGAAGTCAAACTTTTAATGATAGACCCAAAGGTTGTAGAATTAGGCGTTTATAATGGCATACCGCATCTTCTTGTCCCGGTTGTTACTGATCCGAGGAAGGCGGCTGGTGCTTTGGGTTGGGCAGTTGAAGAGATGGAAAAACGTTATAAAATGTTTGCCGATAGAGGTGTGCGTGATATAGAGGGCTATAATCGTCATATCGAGCATCTCATAGACGAGCCTGATGTCAAAAAGATGCCTCATATTGTTATTATAATAGACGAGTTGGCAGATCTTATGATGACTGCACCAAAAGAGGTAGAAGACTCAATTAACCGAATTGCTGCAAAAGCGAGAGCTGCAGGTATGCATCTGCTCATTGCTACACAACGCCCGTCGGTTAATGTTGTTACCGGTGTAATTAAAGCTAATGTTCCTACCCGTATTGCCTTTGCGGTTTCATCATTGGTAGATAGCCGCACAATTCTCGATACGGGTGGCGCCGAAAAGCTTTTAGGTCGAGGAGATATGCTTTTTAATCCTATGGGGTCATCAAAGCCCAGAAGATTACAAGGTTGCTTTGTCAGCGACGAAGAGGTTGAAGATGTAGTTGCTTTTGTTAAAAAAGGTAATAATGCCGACTATGACGATGATATTATGACCGAGATAGAGCGTCAATCAAGCGCCGAAAAGCATAAAAAAGTAGATGTTGATGAGCAAGAATCTGAAAGTGACGATCCAATGCTTGATGAGGCTATAAAGGTTGTAGTTGAAATAGGTATGGCCTCAACCTCCCTTTTGCAACGAAAGCTCAAGCTAGGATATGCGAGGGCTGCGAGAATTGTTGATATGATGGAGGAAAGGGGAATAGTGGGTCCGTATGAAGGATCCAAGCCCCGAAAGGTTCTCATCACCAAAGAACAGTTAATGGAAAAGGAAGCCGGAGAAGAATAGTAATTGTATATAAATAGTAAAAAACGATTTAGTTTGCGCCTTATTATAGCGGCACTTTTTGCAATTGTAGCGCTTATAATAACAGTTGTTTCGATTATAGGAAAGACCGATCCTTCAGAATTAAAGGTTAGCAAAAATGATGATATTATCCGTGTGCTTGACGTGGGGCAGGGTGACAGCATCTTAGTTTCCAGCAACGGCAAACATCTCCTCATTGATGCGGGTACATCTATTGGTGCCGATTCCTTATGTTCTAAACTCAGAGGTTACGGGGTAAAAACAATAGATGTTTTGTTGCTGACCCACTTTCATAATGATCATGCAGGAGGCATTGAAGCTATAACCGATAGATTCAATGTTGAAAGTTTAATCTATCCGGATTCTGCTAAAAGCGATCAGATGGATGCGGCGGCAGTTAACGCCAAAAAGAATGTTTTGGCATCTGATGGCGAATTTTATGTTGCGACGCAAGGTATGAGCATAGAACTAGGCGATTTTGAAATAACCGTTTTAGGTTATTATTCGGATTTAACAGAGGAGAATAATCGTTCCATAATTGTTATGATAAAGCTGGGATACTCAAAATTTCTGATGATGGCAGACGCAGAAGAAGAGGCTGAAAATGCGCTTTTGAAGGAAAATATTGATTTGAAGTGTGATGTTATTAAAATAGCCCATCATGGAAGTAGCAGTTCTTCGAGTGAGGAATTCCTCAAGGCAGCAAACCCCAAAACAGCGGTTATATCGTGCGGCGCAGGAAACGCTTTTTTACATCCTCATGAAGACACAATAAAAGCACTTTACGAAAAAGATATATCGGTCTTCAGAACGGATTTGAACGGTGATATAACCTTTTCAGTAACAGGAAATGATATTGAAATCGAGTGTGAGAAGCCGCTTGATTAAAGGGATTCTATTAGCAGTAGAGTTATGAAAATAACTCTACTGCTAACTTTTAAATGGGTAGATGAGATTTAGTATAAAGTAGGTTGTTAATAATTGAAATATATATTATACTCAAGTTGCAAAAATTTTGGAACCACCAAAGGAGCGTTTTAAAATGGAGAATAAAGTTATTTTGTCTTGTGAGTCTACAGCCGATATACCCTATGCACATACGATTGAGCGTAACATACCGGTAATTTTTTATAGCTATTCTATAGACGCTCAGGAATATGAGGACAATATGGGCAGGGACTCTGAGAGTCTCGAAAAATTTTATCAAAGTTTAGATGAAGGGAAAATGCCTTCTACCTCCCAGATTAATGAATTTCGTTATATGGATTTTTTTGAAGAACAACTGAAAAAGGGCGATTTAATTCATATTTCTTTGGGTTCGGGTGTTACGCCTTCGGTAAATAATGCTTATAAGGCGGCAGATATGTTAAGAGAAAAATATCCGGACAGGAAAGTCGCTGTTATAGATTCTTATTGTGCTGCCCCGGGTTTTGGGCTTTTAGTTGACGAAGTTGCCGATTTTCGAGATAAGGGCGCAACATTTGAGGAAATAGTAGAATATGCAAAAATAATGAGTAAAAAGGTGCATAGTCAGTTTTTCTCTACCGATCTTAAATTTTTTAAGCGTAGTGGCAGGGTATCGGGTGCCGCTGCAACGGTTGCCTCTATTTTGGGTATATGCCCAATAATGCATTTGGATGAGACCGGACACATTATCGCTTATGATAAGGTGCGTGGCAAGAAAAATGCGATATCTGAAACGGTTAACACAATGCTTAAACTAATACCCGAAGGTGCGCAATATTCGGGTAGGTGTTATATTGGTCATTCAAACTGCATAGATGACTGCAACGAAACTGCCAAAAAAATTGCCGAAACCTTTCCGAAACTTGAAGGGAAGATTAAGATATATGATATCGGTAATATAATTGCTTCTCATTGTGGTCCTGGCACGGTTGCCGTATTTTTTGTAGCAAACGAGAGGACTTCAGACAAATAATTTTATACCCCATAATCAGCTTTAAGCTGATTATGGGGTTGTTTAATTTCTTTCATAAGATAAAGATTTTAATTTCTCAACAAGAGCGTTATCTATAGCATTTTCCTTCATTCGCCATATCCAGTTACCTTTTGCCGTTCCGGGTGTATTCATTCGTGACCTTGAATCAAGAGCCAGTAAATCCTGCATAGGAATTATAACCAGTTTTGCTTTTGATTTTAAAGCAGCGGCTATGAAGTTAAAGGGCAGGGGTAGTGTAGCATCCTGAGGGAAAAGCTGATCTGCCATATGTTTCGAATAGCCTTCAAGTGAATTATACCAACCTACAGTAGTATCGTTGTCATGAGTGCCGGTATAACAGACACAATTTTCAATAAAGTTTTGTGGTAAATGAGGATTGTTAGGGTCTCCTGAAAATCCGAATTGCAATACCTTCATATTCGGAAATCCGGTTTCTTTGACTAAATTTTGCACTATTTCGGTGTCGCCACCTAAATCTTCGGCGATAATTTGAATTTGTCCTAAATCTTGTCTGACCTGGTTCCAAAAATCAATTCCTGCACCTATTTTCCATTCTCCTATACAGGCGTTTTCTGCTCCTTCTGGTATAATATAGTAATCAGCAAAGGCTCTGAAATGGTCAATTCTTACTACGTCATACATACGACTGTAATGTGCAAGTCTTTTTTTCCACCAAAAGTATCCATTTTGTTTTAAATACTCCCAGTCATAAACCGGATTACCCCAAAGCTGACCGGTTGAAGAAAAGATATCGGGAGGAACACCGGCAACACATTTAGGGGTGAAATCTCTGCAAAGCAGGAAGGAATCGGGATATTTCCAAACTTCTGCACTGTCTAATGATACATAAAACGGAATATCGCCAATGAATCCTATGCCACTCTTTTCGGCATATCTTTTGAGCTCGTAATATTGTGCGTAAAAGAAGTACTGAGAAATTTTATAAAAGCGGATACTGTCAGCATTTTCTTCTTGAAATCTTTTAAGTGAATCAGGAATGCGATATTTAAGATTATCGTCAAAACTTTTTATCGAAACAGAACCTTTTTTTTCGCAAATTGCCATATAAAGAGCATAGTCGTTGATCCATTCCTGATTGTCTTGTAAAAACTTTTTATAGTCTTTACGGTTTGTGTCAAAGTTTTGAGTGGCTTTCTTAATAATAGGTATCTTAAAGCTCTTTACCAACTCAAAATCAACATTATCTCCAAATTGCGTTTTGGGGACATCTTCTGCTGATAAAAGCCCCTCTTTTATCAATAAATCAAGATCAATATACAGTATTTCACCTGCATAGCAAGAGGTTGATTTATAAGGAGAATTACCTTCGCCGATGGGAACTAGTGGGAGCATCTGCCAATAACTTTGACCGCTTTTTTTAAGAAAGTCTACAAATTTATATGCTTCTTCTCCTAAAGACCCTATACCGTGTTTTGAAGGCAGTGATGAGAGGTGGAGGAGTACACCACTTTTCTTGTTTCCTTTATCCTTTAACAGCACCTGCTGCAACTCCCTTGATAATATATTTTTGGCAAGAAAGATAGAATATTACCACCGGCAAAATTGCCAGTACCAGCATTGCCATAAGTGCTCCCATATCTATCGAGCCGTAACCGCCTTTAAGGTACTGAACTGCAATAGGAATAGTTTTATAATCACTTCCGATAACAAGATAGGGCAGTAAATAATCGTTCCATATCCACATAGTGTTCAAAATAGCAACTGTAATGGCGGTAGGCTTTAAAATGGGGAAAACTATCAGCCAAAAGGTTTGTAAAGGGTTACAGCCGTCGATTGTAGCGGCTTCTTCTATCCCTAGAGGTACTGATTTTATGAAGCCTGAAAACATAAAGACTGAAAGTCCCGAACCAAACCCTAAATATATTATTATAAGACCATAGGGATTGTCAAGGGCTAAAATATTTGCGATTTTTGACATTGTGAACATAACCATCTGAAAGGGTACTATCATAGAAAAAACAAAGAGATAGTACATAAAAGAAGTAAATTTAGCTTTTACCCTGACAATATACCATGCCGTCATAGATGTGAAGATAACAATTACAGCTACCGAAAACACCGTTACGAAAAGAGACCAGAAAAAAGCACTTGGAAATCCTGTATTGTTTATACCGGTTATATAGTTTTCAATTCCTACAAAGGTATCTTCGGTCGGCAAAACAAAAGGGGTCTGACTAATAGAAAATTTTGATTTAAAGGAGTTGAGCAAAACAATAAAAATTGGTATAAGAAAAACAATAGCGAAGAAAAAAAGCAAGAGAAAAGCTAAAAAATGACCTAGTTTGCTTTTCATCAGTTTTCAACCTCCCGGCTGCGTGTCATATATAACTGAAGTAGAGCGATAACGGCTACTATTACAAAAAATATTACGGCTTTAGCCTGTCCTACACCTTCACTTCCGATGCTTCCGTAGAAGGTATTGTAAATATCTAGAGCTACCATTTGTGTTTTATCGGCAGGAGCACCTGCGGTGAGTGCGAGGTTCTGGTCAAACAACTTAAATGAGTTTGTTATAGTCAGAAACAAACAAATTGTAATAGATGGCATAACAGAAGGTATTGTAATGCTAAAGAGTGTCCTAAAAGGTGTCGCACCATCTACTTTAGCAGCTTCAAGTACGTCGTTGGGGATATTCTGAAGACCGGCAATATAGATAATCATCATATATCCTATCATCTGCCAGTTCATAAGGATGACAAGACCCCAATAGCCAAACGTAGGATTTGAAGTTATTGCATAACCAAAACGGTATAGCACACCGTTTATAATCAACTGCCAGATATAACCCAGAACTATTCCTCCTATAAGATTAGGCATAAAGAAAACAGTTCTGAAAACATTGGTGCCTCTAATTGATTTTGTCAGCATTAGTGCCAGTAGAAAAGCAAAAATGTTAATTGATATAACAGAAACAACGGCAAATTTAACCGTAAACCAAAGGGAATTTATAAACTCATTGTTATCGGAAAATGCTCGTATATAGTTAGTGATTCCTGTAAATTGTGCATCGGTAACGGTGCGAAAATCACAAAACGATAGATACAGTCCCATAATAAAGGGAATTAAAAAAGCGATAAGGAATGCTATGAGTGTTGGTAAAACAAATATCGGAAACCAACGCTTAATGGTTTTGTTCATTTGGATTGCTCACTTTTCCATGTATCTTTAACTGCTTTTCTGACCTGCTCCCATTTTTTATCGCCCTGAACATAGTCAAGTAACGCACTTCCAACTGTTGTTTTAAAGGTGTCACTGGGGAACGAGGTGAATACCCAAGGCACAGTAGTCAGCTCCTCATCTCTCATATATCTTACAACTTCTTTTGCCAGAGGATCTTCCGGTAATTCATCTTCATCAAAGGTGTTGAAGGGGGTTATAAAATCAAGCTTATCTGTGACGTATTCTTTGCCGGTATCGCTTGAAAATAGCCAGTTAAGGAAGTCGAGAGAGGCTTTTTGAGCCTCCTTTGAGGAATTTTTGTTGATTGCAAGATAATTTTCGGTGCCTATGCAAAGACCTTGATTTTCCTCGCCGTCAATGCCGCTGTAAAGAGGCAGGAACTTAATTTTATCCTTATCTACTTTGTTGCCGGCGACATCTTTAATTTGTGACCAGGCCCAATTCCCGTTTTGTACCATAGCGACTTGACCTGTGGCAAACTCTGCCATAGAATCGGCAGTTGATTTTGAGCCTAAAAGAGTCTTCTTCGTAATAGAATTATTGGTATAAAGGTCGAAAAGATTACGATAATTGTCACCATAGCGGAAGGCAATCTCTTTGGAGTTAAGACCGGCTATAGTAGGATCTGAGTATTCTTCGCTGTCACGCAGCTCATAATACATAGGGACATTTAATAAATGTGTCTGCCAACGCCAATCCTCACCGGAGGAAAGAGATGTGGAGGCAAAAACGCCTTGAATACCGAGACTGTCTTTATTTGCCGTCATATCCTCAACAACAGCTTTTAATGTTTCAAAATTTTTAACCTCTTTCATGGAGCCAATGTCGGTTTTTCTGTTTGAAAGTTTAAAATATTTATCGGTAATCTCTTCATTATATATTATACCGTAACCTTCTACAACATAGGGTACTGCATAAACGCCC
>JAGAZW010000041.1 GCA_017939855.1 Clostridia bacterium
ACGGTACATTAAAAATCCTTGCGAGTGTTTGAATAAAGTCTATAGATAATTTACCGTAACGCTCTTTATGTGCATAGGAGTTTCTGTTCATATTTAGCATTTTAGCAACATCGGCTTGGGTATAGCCCGCCATTCTTCGATATCCCATGACTCTGCGGTTTATAGGATTCAACTCTTTTTTTTCGGACATAAAGACTTCTCCTTTAATAAACACTTGACTAAAACAAACTAAAAATGTATAATTAATCAGGCTAGTAGTTATGCTGAAGTGGCTCAGTTGGTAGAGCAGCTGATTCGTAATCAGCAGATCGTGGGTTCGAGTCCCATCTTCAGCTCCAAAATCGACATGCTTCTTAAGGAAGCGTGTCGATTTTTGTTATCTTTGAAAAACAATTATTGCAACTATAATACATTCTTTTTAAGAAATTTTCCTTGATTATTATACAAAATTTGTCTAACTTTGTCAATAACACAAAAAAAGTGGAAATTTATACAACATACAAAACACAAACATTTCAATACTCAGTGAAAATTGAAAAAGCAAGTACATTTTGTCGATGAGAAAAATATTTATTTGGTTTATCCTGAACACTAAAAGGAAATAATTCTAGTAGTAATTACGGAGGTGTCAGGATGTACGGAAATAAGGTGTTTATATGTGGGGTTGATACTTCTAAGCTTTTGCTTTTGAGTGAGGAGGAGAAAGAGCAGCTCTTAAAGCGTACTAAGTTAGGCGATAAAAATGCACGTGATAAACTTATAAATGGAAACTTGAGACTCGTATTAAGTGTTGTTCAACGCTTTTCGGGGCGTGGAGAAAATCCGGATGATTTGTTTCAGGTGGGCTGTATAGGTCTTATGAAATCCATCGACAATTTTGACGTAAATCAGAACGTTAAGTTTTCCACCTACGCCGTTCCGATGATAATAGGAGAAATAAGAAGGTATTTAAGGGATAACAATTCAATAAGAGTCAGCCGTTCGATAAAGGATACAGCCTATCGAGCTATGCAGGCTAAAGAAAAACTTATGAATAAGAGCCAAAAAGAGCCAACAGTTCAGGAAATTGCCGACGAATTGGGGATTGCCAGAGAAGATGTCGTGGTGGCGCTTGAGAGTATAGTAGACCCTGTGTCTTTGTATGATCCTGTATATTCCGATGGCACCGATACTGTATATATTCTCGATCAGGTTGGAGATAACAATGATGACCTTAACTGGCTTGGAGAACTGGCACTTAAGGACTCGATAAAGAAGCTTTCTCAAAGGGAAAAAAATATTCTCACGCTTCGCTTTATGCAGGGTAAGACACAGATGGAAGTGTCTGAAGAAATCGGTATTTCTCAGGCTCAGGTATCAAGGCTTGAAAAATGTGCGCTTAAAAAGATTAGGAATTAGCCCGATAAAAGTTCATAAAAAAACTAGTACCCCTCGCCGAAAAAGGCGAAGGGTACATATATTTTAAAGGGGCTAATTTCGGTGAGCTTGTAGATAGAACCGTTCTACCGCCGATAGCTGGATATCCTTTGCGACCCCTGCTAATATAGTATGCCGAAATTACGCAATGGGTGACTTTCTTATAAAGAGAACACCGAGCGTATCTGCGCCGCAGTGGGAAGAGATGGTGCAACCGGCACGGGTTATAAAAACCTCGTCGAAATTAACGGTTTGTTTAACAAGGTCTGCCACCATATTAACAATTTCCATATCACAACCTGCATGGGTGACAAAAACTCTGGAGGTGTCAATATCCTGTGGATTCTGGAGTCTTTCGGCAACATATTGTTTTAAAACTTCGCTGAATTTCCCACGATATTTTTTTCCAACACCCATAGTACCGTTTTTGACCTCAATACACGGCTTAAGCTTAAGCAGATTAGCGCCCAACATTGCAACGGCGGAGCATCTGCCGCCTTTATGAAGATATTCGAGATTATCTATTACAAAGGATGCGTCAACGCACTTTGCGATTTCCTGCATCTTTTCTGCGATATCTTTAGCCGACATACCGGTCTTTGCCATTTCTGCGGCGGCTATAACCAGCAGACCGTTGCCGGTTGAAAGATTACGAGAGTCGATAACGTATATTTCTCTGCCGAGGTCCTCTGCCGCAAGACAGGCATTTCTGTAGGTGGAAGACATTTCCTCACTTATAGTGAAATGAATAAGACTTTGGCCGTCATTGGTAAGGCTTTTGAAAAACTCCAGACTTTCTCCCACATTCGCAGCAGTTGTTTTTGGCAATTCGCCGGTTTTATCGTGGTGGGCATAAATCATATCCGGATTTATATCGACACCGTCTTTATAAACTTCGGTGCCAAGAGTAACGCCTAAAGGCAGTATTTTAATGTTATAACGTTCAATAAGCTGTGCTCCGAGGTCACAGGTACTGTCGCTTGAAATAACTATTTTATTACTCAAAATGAATCCCCCTAACTTTTATAATGATATAATAACATAAATTGAGAACAAAAACAATAGTTTTTTAAAAGGTGGTAATTCTTGACAAGGCAGATAAATTGGGCTAAAATTTAAATATGATTATAAGAGGTGGTTGCTTGTTTAAAAAAACATCGCCCTTCATTTTTATATTTGCTTTAATAAGCTTTACGGCACTTGTTTGCTTTTTTCTTGCAGAATCAATTGATTTTAACCATAGTGAAAAAATTGTTGCAGCTTTTGTTATGTTTTTTTTCGGATTTCTATCGGTGTTTTTTGCATGTCAGAAGATTGTGTCTCAAGCGAAAAGGAAAAAATGGATGAAGGCGGCATTTATAGCTTTTTTTGTACTGTATTTTATAATGTTTCTGAATTTTACTCTGATGGACGGCACGTTTGGAAGAAAGGTATCAAGCATCTTTTTGTTGGATGCGGCACAAATCAGGGAGTATGTGAAGACTAATACTAATTTAACACCGTTCGCAACGGTAAAAATATTTGCGGCAGCCTATAATGAAGGCACATTGAGTATGAGTACAATAATAGAAAATATACTGGGAAACCTCTTTATACTGGCTCCGTTTTCACTCTTTGCACCCTGTGCATTTAAAGGTATGAACAAGCCTGTGAATTTTTTCGTCTTTTGCTGTATTTTGGTATCAGCAGTGGAACTGCTTCAGTTTGTGTTTATGACAGGCTCTGCCGATATAGACGATTTCATACTCAATATCTTAGGTGCTATTGTGACGTATTGGTTATTAAACATTGGGACGTTTAAGAGATTTGTTTCGGGATTAACGCTCGGATTATTTGGAGGAGAAGAAAATGAAAATTCAGGCAAACGCCAAAATAAATCTCACGCTTGACATATGCTCAAAGCGTTCTGACGGATATCATATAATAAACTCTGTAATGCAGTCGGTTTCGTTAGCTGATTTGGTCGAGATAAAAAAGTCAGATAGCATTTCGGTTTGTTATTCCGATATAGGGAAAACAGGTGAAAACGATATCTGTTTTATCGCCGCAGTGAAATTTTTTGAGTATTCCAAAATTATAGGCGGTACACAAATTGAAGTGGATAAAAAAATCCCCTGTGTTGCAGGAGTCGGAGGCAGCAGTAGTGATGCGGCAGCGGTAATACACGGGCTTAACAGACTTTATAATACAAATTACTCCGATAATGAGCTTTGTAAAATAGCCTTAAAGGTGGGTGCAGATGTGCCGTTTTGTATAGTGGGCGGAAGCTGTCTGGTTTCGGGAATAGGTGAAACGGTGACACCTATTGTTTCTATTCCCGACTGTGCCTTTCTTATAGTGGTACTAGGGAAAAAACAGTCCACAAAACAAATGTATGATGATTTAGATTCAAGACCTTTAGAATGTCCAAAAACCGAAAAAATGCTGGAGATTTGGCAGCAGGGAGATTTAAAGAAAATATCCTCAAATCTATCTAATGCTTTTGAGGCGTTATATGATATAACCTATGAGAAAGAACTTCTCAGCAGTTTTTCGCCCTTAGGAATATCCCTTTCGGGAAGCGGTCCTGCGGTATATGCTATTTTCGAAAACGCCGACAAAGCTCTAAAGGCTCAAAGTCAGCTTTTAAAAGAAAAAATAGTGTCTTATGTAGCGATGCCTCAAAAAAACGGTGTAAAATTTGAATAAATATAAAGACTTCTGTCAATATTTTCATTGAAAATCGAAAACGGGAGTCTTTTATTTATGAACATATTTAAAAAAATCAAAAGAAAAAACATAGAAATTGCAATTTGCTTGGGTCTAATATCGGCAATCTGTTTAAGCTTTGCCCATTTTGATGCGGCATGTGAGGATCTGCGGAAAAATGTGTTGCGACTTCACATAATAGCAAATTCAAACGCTAAGGAAGACCAGCAGATAAAACTAATGATAAGGGATGAAATTTTAAAAAACTCCGAGACGATATTCGAGGATTGTGATAATCTTGACTCAGCTATGCTGACAGTAGGCCAAAACATCGACATTATAAATGAAATAGCAAATAGCGTTTTATCAGAAAACGGTTTTTCCTATACCGCAAAAGCATATATAGGTGACACTTATTTTGAAACCCGTGAGTATGAGGATTTTACACTGCCTGCAGGCACCTATAAATCTTTAATAATAGATTTAGGAAAAGCCGAAGGTAAAAATTGGTGGTGTGTGGTCTTCCCTGAAGTGTGTTTAAAGGCAAGTTCCGAAGAAAGAGCGCAGCTTTCCGACAGCGCAAGTCAGGAAAGCTCAAAAATTGCCGAGAGTAAAGATAAGTATAAGCTCAAATTTAAAGTCGTTGAGTGGTACGAAGAGCTTAAAAGAATGTTTAAGAAAAAATAAAATTAAAAAGCTCTTTTAATCGTTTTTAAAAATTTCGTTGCTTTCAGTTAGCAGAGGAAAATATTCTTCCCAACGACTCTTTCTGATAGGCATTATAGGATGCTTTATATCGTCAAAATGCAGTAGCAGCACAGGGGAAATTCCGTTGTATTTTTCTTCAAATGAATAACCTTTGAGTTTCCCCTTTTTAATAAGCGATTTTGCGGTGGCATGATAATTAAAGTAAGACATTTTATACCATTTCCTTTTTATCATAGTATATCGAATTTGGGTAACACTATTCAAAAGGAGTGGTAAATATGATTGAACAAGATACGATAAAATTACTGCGTGAATGTGATGCCGGGGTAAAGATGGGTGTCTCTTCTATTGATGAAGTGCTCGAATATGTAGATTCCAAGGAATTTAAAAAGGAGCTAATCAATTGTAAGAATGAGCACAAAAAATTAGATAACGAAATCCAGACACTCTTAGATAAATACAGAGATGATGGGAAAGAACCGAACCCTATGGCAAAGGGAATGTCAAGAATGAAAACCGGCATAAAACTTGCGGTTAATGACTCGGACAAAACTGTAGCCGACCTCATTACAGACGGTTGTAATATGGGGGTTAAATCATTAAGCCGATATCTTAATAAGTATGCAGCTGCAGATGAGGTTTCGAAGGATATATGTAAAAGGCTTATTAGTTTAGAAGAAAAACTGGCAATTCAAACAAGAGAATATCTATAAACAGACGCCCTGAATCACTTCAGGGCGTCAAATCATTTTCTGTAAAATATACGGGAATAATCTTTAAATTTTCAATATAAAATGTCATTGAAAATATCTATTGCATATGATATAATAACCTCACGAAATGTTTGCAAAATCAAAGATTTTGATCATTTCGGAGAACATTGAATGACTAAATTGCGGCTACGCCGAAGCGTCTATGATGCTGTTGAGCTGTCGCCCAACCAATTTATTAATATTGAAATTAATTTTAAAGGGTATTGAGATATGGTTTATGATAATATTTTACAGGCGGTAGGGGATACTCCGATAATTCGTCTTAGGAATATGACTCCTCCTGATGCTGCGGAGATTCTGGTGAAATTTGAAGGTCTAAATGTTGGCGGCTCGATAAAAACCAGAACAGCGCTTAATATGATTCTTGACGCTGAACAAAGAGGCTTGATAAACAAAGATACAATTATTGTTGAACCCACCAGTGGAAATCAAGGCATAGGTCTTGCCCTTGTGGGTGCAGTAAAAGGGTATAAGGTAAGAATAATTATGCCCGATTCGGTCAGTGAGGAAAGGCGTAAGCTTATTCGTCAATATGGTGCTGAGGTCATTCTCGTTCACGATGCCGGCAATATAGGACTCTGCATTGAAGAGTGTCTTAACATAGCACTTAGAATGAAAGCTGAAGATGAAAATGTTTTCGTTCCTCAACAGTTTGAAAATCCTGCCAATCCCGCTATTCAGCGTATCGGCACAGGCAGAGAGATCTTACAACAGGTATCAGGACATATACATGGATTTTGCTCTGGTATTGGAACGGGTGGAACTATTACGGGGATTGGCGAAACGCTGAAGGCCGAAAACCCTGATATCACTATTTGGGCGGTAGAGCCTGAAAATGCAGCTATACTTTCGGGTGGCTCTATTGGAACTCACGTTCAGATGGGAATAGGCGACGGAATTATCCCCGAAATACTTAATCAGGAAATATATGACGAAGTTTGCATAATTAAAGATGAAGAGGCATTACAAGCGGCAAAAGATTTGGCAAAAAAAGAGGGCATATTGTGCGGAATCAGCAGTGGTACTAATGTTGCGGCGGCAATAAAGCTCGCTAAAATCTTGGGTAAAGGAAAAACGGTAGTTACGGTGCTTCCCGATACTGCCGAAAGATATTTTTCCACCCCACTTTTTGAATAAAAAGGAGCTAAAATATGAATCAGAAAATTTGTTTCTACACTAAACCCTATAAGAGCGTTAAAAATTTTTATGACTTTATAGATGTCACAGTAGAAAGCGGACTTTCCGCTATTGAGGCAACCTGTAATATGGATTTTGCTGTCCCGGATATTGAAGTGGCTAAGAAAATAAAAGCTTATGCAGACAGCAAAGGGGTAGTTTTTACCTGCTTTTCTATATGGTCAAATTTAGTTGGTGAGGATGCACGTCAACAAATCGATCGCATGAAACAATATGCTGAAATTGCTGCAGCAATTGGTTCGCCGTATCTTCATCATACTATTGTGGGGGAATGCTGTGAACCCGACAATGTTCTCCCTAAAAAAGAAGAATATTTCAATGAGGGTATACAAGCGGTCAGAGAGATATACGATTATGCAAAAAAATGCGGTGTGAGAACCGTATATGAGGACCAAGGATACATATTCAACGGAGTTACCACCTTCAAGAGATTTTTGCAGGAGGTGAATCGTGACGTAGGTGTTGTGGCGGACCTGGGCAACATCTATATGACGAATGAAAAGATAGAGGATTTTATTCAGGAATTTTCCGATAAAATAGTTAATGTTCATTTTAAGGACCTGACGATTGATGAAAAGGATATTTCGGGTAGTGGTCTCAAATCCCTTCGAGGCGGATATATGAACTGCTGTGAAATCGGCAAAGGTATTGTGAATTTTAAAACTTGTATTGATATGATAAAAAAGATGGGATATGACGGTTTTTATGCTATTGAATACGGCAACTGCGAAGATGAGTCTCCCGTCATTAAAGATATATTAAATCGAGTTGATAACTGGCTTAAATAATTTATAAATACCCTATATGTGCCTGAAGGTACATATAGGGGTTTGTTTCTTTGTATTAACGCAAGTTATAGCGTTTTCGACAGTTTGCTATAAACTTTCGCCAAATATTACAAAAAATTGTATAAAATTATTGTTGCAATTTCATCATTCGGATAGTATAATATTAATATATAATGTTATAATTGCGTGAATTGTAATTTTAAGCAAATTGCCCATAGGAAGTTGATGAGAATGAATAAAAAAGAAAACAATACAAATGAATATTATTCGATAGATTTAATACATATTTTTAAAAGCCTGTTCAGAAGATTATGGATTATAATTCTGTCAGCAGTTCTTGCTGCAGCCATAGGCTTTTCGGTAGCAGCATTTCTGATAGCTCCTAAAT
>JAGAZW010000001.1 GCA_017939855.1 Clostridia bacterium
AACCCCTCCATAATCCCAAAATACCATATTTTTCAAGATTTGTAAAGCAAAAATCCACCCCTTTATTGGAGCGGAGAAACTTCATCATTACGATTTATACATCAATCAATAAATTCTTCAAAAGTCGGATATAATTCTTTGGTACTGGCTTTTTTGAATTTCTATTTTCTGATTGAGGATGTAAATGTGGTGATATTATTTTGCATTTTGTGTTATTTCACGACAAAAAAGCGACTAATTTCTGCGCGATTCTTGACAAAAAATGTAAGATATGCTATTATAATGAAAAAATGGCGTTGCTGTTTTAATGACAAATCAATTTAAAAAATAACGGAATCGCCCGTCCGTGGAAAGATAGAGCGAAACCGCTATTGCACTAACAGAAGCTGTTAGCATACATATTATACACTATGTTAATGGCTTCTGTCAAATTAAATTTGCACAGGAGTTTTATTTATGATGAAATATGAGAGGGATTTAGACGTAATCGCCTTAAGGCTTAAAAACGTTTCTGATTTATTAAAATGCTTTTTGAATTTTTGTGATATCGACCAGGAAGGCAAGACCTTTAGTAACACCAAAGACTTTGCAGGCTTTGCCGCAGGTTTCCTGGAAGAACTTAAAATACAAAAAGCCCTGGTAGAATCTGCGTTATTTACCGTAGATTATGAGTATGGTATACTCCAATCTCTTTATGATGAGTGGGAAAATAAACGTCGGTAAAAAGTTAATATTTTGAAATTTAAGCGTGTATCTTCGGATATGCGCTTTTATTATACATTTTTTCAAAGGAGGAAGATTATGACACTTGAAACTATTACCTATACGGTCGGTCTTTCGGGAATAGAGCCTAAAACCCGACAGAACGGCGGTGTACAGGGAAATCACAACGTAGTCGGGATTGAGTTTAAAATTGACGACGAGCTCTACGGTATGTTGAGGGCTAAAGAGGCACTCTGGGAAGGAGAAAAACTGTATTACCACCTGGAAAGATACAATGGTGAGGGCAATTGTGAACCTACCGTTCCACAGTTACTTGTCAGCAATATTGTAGCTTACGGGCTTGAAGAGTGGATTACACGTTACGGCGGACTTATTAAGGTGGTGCTGGTGCTATCCTTCGGTAGTAACGAGGAAACACAAATTGAGCTTTATCATTACGATGCAATATTGTCCTTAAAAAGCAGACCGACAGGGTCAGGGGTAAGCTCTGGGCAATATAAGTCTATGGCTACAATGTCTGCCGCCGCGATGAATGCCTCACAAAGTGCTGTAGAGGCAGCAAAAACGGCAGAAGAATCGGCTCAAATAGCCAAAGAACACGCCGAAGCACTTACAGATGCCGAGGTAATATTTAAAAGTGATTTAGACGATGAAGGGCAGCCGATTCCTATGGAACTTGTGGTGGATGCCGCATTATCAAAAACAAGCACAAACCCTGTTCAGAATAAGGTTGTTGCAGAAGCATTGGAAAAAGTTAAAACCCCTGTTGATGATATTTTGTCACCGACAAGCAATAACCCAATATCCAATAAGGCTGTTGCTAAACTGCTCGAGGAAGTAAGCGAACGTTTTAGCGTAGATTATATTGTGGAGCAGGGGACGGGTAAATCAAATGACACAGAATTTACTTGGACATACAGAAAATGGAAAAGCGGTATTGCGGAATGCTGGGGAAGGTGGAAGAGAACACTTGAAACAGATGTTTTCAATGCTGAAAGTGCGGGTACATCACAATGGGGAATGATGTATTATCAAGGAGTTGGAGCGAAAGAGTACCCATTTGAATTTTATACAGAGCCTTGTGAGGTGGTTACTGCAAGAGGAAAAAAACAAGCGTTTTTTGTATATGCTTCTTCAGAAGGTTACAATAAAAAAACCTCAACAGCTGCTTATAGTGTCGCAAGACCAACTAAATTAACCAGTGATGATTTGGATTGTTATTTGGATATTTATGTTGTCGGAAGATATAAACCAGAAACGACAGAGGAGTAATGAATATGAGTAACAAAATTTATGCAAAAGCAAGGTTTGGCTTTAATAACAAGCCGTTTGATTGGTGGGAGCAAAACAACCCCGTACTCGAAAACGGCGAGCCCGGAATAGTATCCGACGCAAAGGGTAACGGTTGGCTTAAAGTTGGTGATGGCGTAACCCCTTGGAAAGATTTGCCGTGGAAAGTATTAGGCAGTGATTTATCTAAAAAAATGGACAAATTCGGGTCGGTTTCGGTAGGGGAGAGCGGGGCAGGCATCACCCTCGATAAGGGTCGGGAAATAAGTTTTTCTGCACCAACGTCCGCATTCGGGACGGAGGCCTACTATGATTTTACTTTGGTATCGGGCGGCGGTATTGCACCCGAGGACTACACAGCTCCTGACGCTTGTTCTTATATGAAAGAACACAGTGCCTGGGCTATCGGTTGGAATGGTGGGGGAATTGTTGCTATTCTGCCTGATTCCTTTATTCCGCTTACAGCGTCGGATTGCTTCAAGGTAGACCTTGAAAACAACGTCCTTTACGTTAAGTATAACGAAAACAGCGTTGCATTTAAGAATGTTGCCTCCCCGACAGACGGCAGGGATGCCGCTAACAAAAACTACGTTGACCAGAATGTAGGTGACATTAATGCGGTACTTGCGGCAATCGTTATGGGTAACAAGGCTTTACCAAAATCGATTATAAATAAGGTTATTGACAAGGCGGCAGCAAGCGTTGAAACAAAGGTCGGTAACCGATTTGTAACGGCGGTAGCGGTAAAGGATACGGGAAGTATTACGGTAGAACCCAATGCGGCATACTGTATTATTTCGAATACCGAGAGCGGCAAGATAGTGGTGTATGACCGCACTACTGACGAGCCTGTGGAATTTACAGGCAAAATTATAGGAATGATAACCGGCAACTATGGTGACAGTAACCCTGCATCGGTGCTTGGGCTACTGGGAATTTACTCTTCGGCATTGATTACAAAGGGTACCTATCTTGCAATAGATTCATCCAAAAGCGCAACCTTCTCCTGGGAAGGTGAAGCAACCGTCATAACGGTTAAAAACATCAAGGGGGAATAAAGGATGAAAATACCTTTTAAAATTGCAGTCAACCGAATAGGGGATAAATATTTTGTTGTTTCTGCAGATGATGAAAGCACCGTTAGAATGTCGCTTTGTTGTGATGAAATAACGGCCTACCTGTTTTCGCTTATGACAGAGGACCTAACCCAGAATCAAATGCTTGAATCCGCAAAGGGACAGTTCCCCGAAACAGAGGAAGCCTTGCTTTTGGATAAGGTATTAAAGGTTCAAGAATATATACGCAATATAGACCCCGAAAGTACAGAACTGGAGGTAGCAAGATTGTGGGATGTAAATTAACCTTTGATACTATAAAGGCGAAACCCGGTGACGAGGTTATAGTAAACCTTAATATCAAAAATAACCCTGGTATTATGGCGCTTACAATTTCTATAACCTATGACCCTGAAGCACTCGGGTATAGAGCCTATTATTACGGCAACGTTTTCACCAACTACACTGCAGCGGCACATCCGACCAAAAAGATTATACGCTTGGTTATAAGCGAAAAAAAGGACTTGACCGGGGACGGTGTGGTAGCGAGCTTTAAATTCAGGGTAGCGGATGATGCTAAAAGCGGAATGCATGAAATTGCTATAGAATACGGTAAATGGGATTTTTGTAATCTTCAGCTTGAATCAATCTTTCCTGAAACGGTGTCAGGCGGAGTAGAGGTTGATGCTACGTGATGAATGTATATATCGGCAAAACCTTTTATGAAATTGTAGGCAGTAAGCCCGAAATATTTGATTTTACGGTAGATGAATACATCATAAAACCCGACGGAAGTATAGAATTCCCCAATAAATACATAGGACTTTCGGTTTACAATGAATTTCACTTTGGCTCGGTGGTCTTTGAAGACTATACCGAAGCGGAAAAGAAACTTAAAGAAATAAGGAGTGTTATAAATGAACGGCACAACCGCTAAATTCCTTAACGGTATTGAAAACTCACGTGTCAAGCTGGCGGAGATTCTGAATAACAGAAATGTGGAGGCCGAATCCGGTGAACCGCTCGAGGATTTGGTAGAAAAGACCGCACGTATCCACGGCGGTGTTGAATTCGGGGAATGGGTACCCACTGTAAATACTGATATATTTACAATCGGCGGACTTGAATTTTTGCCCTATAAAATTGGTCTTTCGTGTGAAGCTCTGTTCGGGCAGACCTTTTACGGAAATGCCGTTAATAATTACGTAAGCCTGTTTTCTGCAAATAGCGGTGAAGGGACGGATAGTATTTATATCGGCAATCAAAGTGAACTGAAATTCGGCAACGTGCCGCCCAAATCGACCGTTACGGTAACGCAGGAATCGGACGGCAGCTATACGGTGAAGGTTGATTTTTCGAACTATAACCTTACATCCGGCGTTCCGTATTATTTTAAAAGCGGATACAAATATATGTGGGTAACAGCTACAAAGGAGTGGAGCTTATGAGGCATTTTAAAACAATCGATAACACAGGTCAGCTTGTCCGCCTTGACAGTAGTGCGGTAAATGTATCGGGCGAGGAAATCACCAAGACCGAGTATGATATGACCCTTGTCGGAATCAAGGTCTTTCTGAATGGGGAATCAGCAGAGGAAATAAAAAAGGAGGATTGGTGGAGATGATGACCATAGAAGGCTTGCTTTCCATCAACACACCTGTGCTTATGCATGTAGCCTCAAAAACGAACGCTTCCTTTAACGTAATAGACCTCGTAAGGGCAAAGAAAGAGGCGGCTTGGATAACCGACACCCTTTCATACGACCTAAATAATAACGGAGTTGTAGACGCAAATGACCTTTCGGTTATCCGAAGAAATATTGTAGGGCTTATTTAGGAGGTGAGAAGATGGAATGGATTGAATTGGTCATAAAAATTGGTGCACTTATTAGTGCTGCAGCATTAATCTGGAAGGGTGTAACTATTTTGATACACATTGCCGATGATATGCGTGAGACAAAGGAATATGTCGCCGCAAATATTAAAAATGTAGAAAGCATACCAACCATTGAGAGGCATTGCCTCGAAAATTACCTTACAGGCTTGCGTCTTACAATTATGAATAAGGATATGCCTATAGGGGAGCGGATTGCTGCCGGCACAGCCTATATAAAATTAGGTGGTAACGGAGCAGTTAAACAGTATTTAATAAACGAGCTTCATATCAATGAGGTTCAAAAAGATTTGGAGGAATAAATTATGAGAACACCGTACAAAGGAAAATTTAAGGTAACACAGCAGTTTAAGGGCTCGGCTCATGACGGACTTGACCTTGTCGGAATTGAGAGCAAGAATATCTACAGCACGGTAGACGGGGTTGTAGAATACGCAGGCTGGGAATCGGCTCTCAACCATAAAAAGGGCTTCGGAAAGTACGTGAGAATCAAACAGAACAATTCGGTTGACCGCTACTACTTCGGGCACCTGTCTGAAATCAAGGTCAAAAAGGGACAGAAGGTTACTGTTGGAATGT
>JAGAZW010000042.1 GCA_017939855.1 Clostridia bacterium
ACCAATGTATTTGGCACGTTGTTCGGCATTCAACTCGGGAGATTCCTCCAACAAACTCAAATAACCGATAACTGAGGTCAACGGGGTCTTGAGATCGTGTGCCAGATATACGATCAGGTCGTTTTTTTGCTGTTTAGTCGGTAAGAAAGCGTCATAAGACTGTCGCCAAAGTGCACATTTTCAACCGAGATGTCGGGATTATCGTGGGCCAAATCAAAATGACTGAAATTCCAAAAGCCTTTAACACCAAGCCCTATAAGTTGGTCGGCAATTTCCCTTGTGCTCTCTTTCGGAATACAAAGAATAGCTACTTGCGGTCGGTTTTCTTTGCAAAACTCATCTAAAGTTGAGGTACTTCTTATAGGCATATTTCGCACTATTTGTCCCACAAGGGACTCTTTGCGATCAAAAATGCCTATAAGCTGGAATCCTTTTGTTTCAAAATTTATATGCTGAGCTACAGCTCTTCCTAAATTGCCGACACCGATAAGTATAGCGGTATTCGGACTGTCAAGACCAAGAATCCTGCCTATCTCCATACGTAACAGCTCAACATTATATCCGTACCCTTGCTGACCGAAGCCTCCGAAACAGTTAAAGTCCTGACGAATCTGACTGGCTGTCAGTCCCATTGTTTCGGCTAATTCCCTCGACGATATACGTGAAACACCGGAATTTTTCAGGTCCTCTAAAAATCGGTAGTATCGTGGTAAACGCCTGATAACCGAATTTGAAATACCATTGGTATTCATTAATATACTCCTAACTCTATCATATTTACAATTACATATAATATAGTAATGTTTAGGGTAAAAAAAGTCAAGGCAAATTTATTGCCAAAAAAATTCAAAAAATGTCTTGACAAAATCAAAATGAGAGGTTATAATAAAAACAGTAAAAATTACTAGTTTCTTCGAAGAGGTGCTATAATGGCTAACTATTCTCGGCAACGAGAGGCGATAATGCAGGTTCTCAGAAGCTCTAAAGCTCATCCGAATGCCAATCAGGTTTATGAAGAAGTCAGAAAGATAATACCTAATATAAGTTTGGGCACGGTTTATCGAAATCTTTCTTCGCTTGGGGACACGGGAGAAATACTTTGTCTGCATGTGGCGAATGGTCCTGAAAGGTATGACGGCGAAATAAGTCCCCATATTCATCTGCATTGTTGAGAATGCGGAACGGTTTACGATGTGCCACTGGAAAGGGACTCAATTTCTGATATAGCATCGAATCAAGGCTTTGCTGCAGATAAATCAATTTATCTGGCTTACGGAATATGTAAAAACTGCAATCGAAAATGATTGTTGTTGAATAAATAAAAAATTGATAGGTATTTTTAGGAGGAAAAAACAATGAAAAAGTATGTATGTCTAATTTGCGGTTATGTTCACGAAGGAGATTCTGCGCCCGCAGAATGCCCTATTTGTCATGCTCCTGCGTCTAAGTTTGCAGAGCAGTCCGAGGAGAAGTCCTGGGCAGCTGAGCATACTGTAGGAATCGCTCAGGGAGTTGATGAACGCATCATCGAAGGACTTAGAGAAAACTTCAACGGCGAATGCTGTGAAGTAGGTATGTATCTTGCAATGGCTCGTGTAGCACATCGAGAAGGTTATCCCGAAATTGGACTTTATTGGGAAAAGGCTGCCTTAGAAGAGGCTGAACACGCTTCAAAGTTTGCGGAACTCTTGGGGGAAGTAGTAACCGATTCTACTAAGAAAAATTTACAGATGCGTGTAGACGCTGAAAACGGCGCTACCCTTGGCAAGACCGAACTTGCAAAACTTGCAAAGGAATTAGGCCTTGATGCGATCCATGATACCGTTCACGAAATGGCACGAGATGAGGCCCGCCACGGCAAAGCATTTGAGGGTTTACTCAATAGATATTTTAAATAATCTCAAAATTTTTAAAAACCGCCTGAAAAGGCGGTTTTTTGTTGCAGTTTTCTTTGATTTGTGTTATTATAAAGTAAGAGGGGGAATGAGTAATGGCTCTTCTATTGTTTGATTTGGTTGGTTATTTTACATATTTTTTAATAATGATACTATGCTTAACAATTGCGATAATTATTGCAAAAAAACATAATCCATGGTTATTGTTCTTAGCTGGAGCTATTTTACAATTATTTGCACTAATAGGGCAAGAGAAAACTAATGATATGAGAGTAAATTCCATCTCTACAACTTCATATTGGATAATTTATTTTGTTCTTTTGTTTGTTTCATTAGTCATTATTAATATTCGTAGAGCAAATAGGAGTTCAAACATAATTGATATTTCAAAATTCGAATTTGAAACATATATTAAATCGTTAGATGAAGTTGTTTTTTGCCCCAAATGCGGGGCAAACATAAAGGATGATGCAGATGTTTGCCATGTTTGCAAAGAAAAAATAAAATGAAATTTTGATGCGATAAAAGTTCGCTATTATAATTATACAATTTAGAGCCTTGATTTTTGAGCAGTTGTAAGCACGGCTAAAGTTGAAGCTCGTCACGGCAAGGCTTTTGAGGGACTTCTTAATAGATACTTCAAATAAGCGAAAAACCGCATAAAATAAGGATTTTAGGGACATTCACCGGCTTTGGTGGGTGTCCTTTCTTTTTGTTACAAATTTATGATAGTGTGTAATTTACAGATTTTATGGAAATAATACCTATATATGTATATTTTAGGAGGATTTTATGAAAAAGAAGATAGGTACTTATATATATGATGTGTTTCTTTATATTATAGGTACGGCAATAAGTGCCGTTGCAATAAATTTCTTTTTGTCAGCAAATGAAATTTCTCCTGGAGGACTTGCAGGTATTTCCACTGCCCTTAATTTTATTTTTGGCATACCCTCCGGCTTTGTCCTTTTTATTTTAAATGTACCTGTTCTTATAATTGGTTATAAAAAGCTGGGTGCCTTTTTTATTTTAAAAACGAGCTTTGCTGCAATATCTCTTTCAATAATGCTTGATATAACTGCAAAGCTCCTACCCGTTATTATAATGGATAAGATTATAGCATCTGTATTCGGCGGAATAATTTTAGGCGTTGGTATGAGTCTGGTTATGCTGCGAGGCGCTACTACGGGAGGGGTCGATATAATAGCAAAGCTAATAAACAAAAAATTTTCTCATTTAAGTATAGGTAAAATAATTCTGCTGTTTGATGGTATAGTTATAGTTTTTGCTTCCGTCGCCTACAAAAACATTGAAAGTGCGCTCTATTCTGTTATAGCTATGTATGCTTCAACTAAAATTATAGACATTATGATCTATGGCGGCGATATGGGTAAGATTGTATATGCGGTAACGAAAAAAGAAGATGACATAGCACTTCGGATAAATGAAAGATTGGAACGTGGTGTTACATTAATTCCTGCTTACGGCTCATATACCGGTGAAAGTAAAACTATGCTTATGTGTACGGTGCGACGCCATGAGGTAGCGGCGGTATGCTCTATCATAAGGGAAATCGATAGTAAAGCCTTCATTGTTATATGCGAAGCGGGTGAAATTATCGGTGAAGGATTTAAAATAAAATAATTTTAAAAAACACTTGATTTTTGTTTTGATATGTGTTATTATACCTAGGTACGCTGTGAAAGTATGGCGTAAATACATGCGTTGATGCAGGAGGTGGCCCGTCGAGAACGGGGAAATTTCTGCGGAGTATGTCCGATTTTAAACCGGGCGAAAGAACTTGGAGACATTAGGGATACTTGCGAATCTCAAATGTCGCGGCGATGCGAGTCGCTGCTCCGGAATTGCATCTAACCCCAGCAATGCCGGTTTTATATTGTGTTGTGAAGAAATGCGCGGCACGGTGTAAGTTTTGCCCGCCAACTAATTCAAGGAGGCGAAAATTCACATGGCAGTGAAAGAAAAAATCCGAATTCGTATCAAAGGTTACGATCATGCACTTGTAGACCAGTCCGCTGAAAAAATAGTGGAAACCGCTAAACGTACAGGCGCTAGGGTATCAGGTCCCGTACCGCTACCTACTGAAAAGGAAATCGTAACAATTCTCCGTGCTGTTCATAAGTATAAGGACAGCCGTGAGCAGTTCGAAATGAGGACACACAAAAGGCTCATCGATGTTATCAGACCTTCCAACAAAACTGTTGAGGCTTTAACGGGTCTTGAGCTTCCCGCCGGTGTAGAAATCGAGATTAAGCTTTAATTTATATACTTATATAAATGGCGCTCGTTTCGCACGACAGGTCATGTCAGCGAAAGCTGACCAATAACCAAAGGAGGAAAAACAATGAAAAAAGGAATCATTGGCAAAAAGCTCGGTATGACCCAGCTTTTTGATGCAAACGGCAATGTTGTTCCGGTAACTGTGATTGAAGCAGGTCCCTGCGTAATTGCACAGAAGAAAACTGCCGAGAACGACGGCTACGAAGCTGTTCAGGTTGGTTTTTCCGATCTCAAAGCTTCAAAGGTTACTAAGCCTATGAAGGGTCACTTCGCAAAAGGCGATGTTGCTCCCAAGAAGGTTCTCAGAGAGTTCCGTTTTGAAGACATCTCCGGGATGAACGTAGGCGACATTATCAAAGCAGACATCTTCGCTGAAGGTGACGCTATCGACGTAAGAGGCACCTCTAAGGGTAAGGGCTATGCCGGCACTATCAAGCGCTGGAATTTCGGTCGACTCAAAGAGACTCACGGTACAGGTCCTGTTCACCGTCACGGTGGTTCTCTGGGAGCTTGTTCAAGCCCCTCAAGAGTATTTAAGGGCAAGAAGATGGCAGGTCATTTAGGTCATGAGCGTGTAACAGTTCAGAACCTCAGCGTTGTAAAAGTTGACGCAGAAAAGAATATAATCGCTGTAAAAGGTGCCGTTCCCGGTCCTAAAGGCGGAATCGTAGTTCTTTTCGATAGCGTAAAGGCTTAAGGGAAGGAGTGTTTCGAATATGCCAAATATAGCAGTTGTTGATATGACAGGCAAAAGCGTTGGTACAATGGATTTAAGCGATGCAATATTCGGTATTGCTCCTAATGCAGTTGTAATGCATATGGCAGTTGTAAACTACCTTGCAAATCAGCGCCAGGGCACACAATCCACTTTAACCCGTACCGAAGTTTCCGGCGGTGGCAAAAAGCCTTGGAGACAAAAGGGTACAGGTCATGCTCGTCAGGGTTCTACCAGAGCTCCTCAATGGAGACATGGCGGTATTGTACATGCTCCCAAGCCCAGAGATTATTCCTATTCTCTTAATAAGAAGGTTCGCCGTCTTGCACTCAAGTCTGCACTTTCCGATAAGGTTGCAACGGGTAATATGATAGTTCTTGACGAACTCAATATGACCGAGTACAAGACCAAGACTATGGTTGAATGCCTAAAGGCAATAGGTGCCGGCAAAAAGACATTAGTCGTTCTTGCTGATAACAATGCATTTGCTGTTAAGAGCATTGCAAATATCGCCGGTGCTAAATCTGCTCAGGTAAATACCATTAACACCTACGACATCATTAACGCCGACACATTGGTTGTTGTTAAGGCTGCCGTAGAAAAAATTGAGGAGGTGTACGCATAATGAAAACCGCACAGGATATCATTATCGCTCCGGTTATTACCGAAAAGAGCATGTCCGGCATTGCCGACAAAAAATACACCTTCAAGGTCGCTAAGGACGCTAACAAATATGAGATAGCAGATGCTGTTGAAAAGCTGTTCAAGGTAGACGTTGCCAAGGTAAACACCATTAATGTACGCGGTAAAGCAAG
The DNA here is from genome assembly GCA_017939855.1 of Clostridia bacterium. Classification (GTDB taxonomy): domain Bacteria; phylum Bacillota; class Clostridia; order Oscillospirales; family Acutalibacteraceae; genus UBA737. The sequence continues at coordinate 5,727 of JAGAZW010000042.1, forward strand.
ACGTATGGGCAGATACGAGGGTTATACTTCCTCCTGGAAGAAGGCAATCGTAACCTTAAAGCCCAACTCAAAGGCTATTGAATTCTTTGACGGTCTTATGTAATTAACCGCAGGAAATCAAAATAAAATAAGATTTCCGGTGATGTATGAAGTTTAGAAAACTTCGCTAAGCCAAAATAGGAGAGTGAAACAAATGGCAATAAAGCATTATAAGCCGACTACCAACGGTCGCAGAAATATGACAACGATGGATTATTCCGCATTGTCAAAGGTTGCGCCCGAAAGAAGTTTGCTTGAACCTTTAAAGAAAAATGCCGGTCGTAATAGTTATGGCCGCATAACCGTTCGCCACAGAGGCGGCGGAAACCGCAGAAAGTACAGAGTTATAGATTTCAAGAGAGAGCGTTTCGGAATTCCCGCAACTGTTCTTACCCTTGAATATGACCCTAACCGTTCTGCATTTATTGCCCTCGTTCAGTACGAGGACGGTGAGAAGCGTTACATTATTGCTCCTCAGGAACTTAAAGTTGGAGACACCGTTATAAGCGGTCCCGATGCTGATATTAAAGCAGGTAACGCACTTCCCCTTATCAATATCCCGGTTGGTACCTTCCTTCATAACATTGAGCTTTATCCCGGTAGGGGCGCTCAGCTTGCCCGTTCTGCCGGTAACATGGCGCAGCTTATGGCTAAGGAAAACGGTATGGCGCTTTTACGTCTGCCTTCCGGTGAACTTCGCAATGTTCCTGATAAGTGTATGGCAACTGTCGGTGTTGTATCAAACCCCGAACATGCTAATGTTAACTACGGTAAAGCCGGACGTAAGCGTCATATGGGCTGGAGACCTACAGTTCGTGGTTCTGTAATGAACCCCTGCGACCACCCTCACGGTGGTGGTGAAGGTAAATCCCCCATCGGTCGTCCCGGTCCTGTTACACCTTGGGGTAAACCCACCTTAGGTTACAAGACACGTAAGAAGAACAAGGCAAGCGACAAGTATATTGTAAAACGTCGTAAATAAGTCGGACGAAAGGAGATTTCATAATGGGAAGAAGCATTAAGAAGGGCCCTTATGTACAAGAAGTACTTTATAAGAGAGTCCTTGAAATGAATGAAGCCGGTGAGAAGCGTGTGCTTAAAACTTGGAGCCGTTCGTCTACCATATTCCCCGATTTCGTCGGACACACTTTTGCGGTACATGATGGACGTAAACACGTTCCGGTGTACGTAACAGAAGATATGGTTGGACACAAGCTCGGTGAATTTGCACCCACAAGAACCTTTAAAGGTCATGCGGGTTCCAAGACATCCGGTAAGTAAGCGGCCGAAAGGAGATTGAACTTATGGAAGCAAGGGCTATACTTAAATTTGCCCGTATTTCACCCCGCAAGGTGAAAATCGTTTTGGATTTAATCCGAAACCAGGATGCTGAAAAAGCTATGGCTATACTCAAATTTACTCCTAAGTCCGCTTGTGAGTATTTAGAGAAGCTGCTCCATTCAGCAATGGCTAATGCAGAAGAAAAGAACATGGATATGTCCAGACTTTATGTTGCAGAGTGCCTCGTATGCCCCGGTCCGATTCTCAAGAGAATCAGAGCTAAGGATCATGGTCGTGCTCATCGCATATTAAAGAGAACAAGCCATGTAACACTCGTTCTCAAGGAACGTGAGATTTAAGAAAGGGAGGTTAAATTATGGGTCAGAAGGTTAATCCGCACGGTTTTCGTGTAGGTGTAATTAAGAACTGGGACTCACGCTGGTTTGCCAAGGACGAAGTTTTCGGTGATACCTTGGTTGAGGACTACAACCTCCGTAAATACCTGAAGAAAGCATTATTTACTTCCGGTATTGCTAAAGTGGAAATCGAGCGTGACGAAAAGCGTGTAAGACTGCACATACATTGTGCAAAACCCGGCATGGTAATCGGACGTAACGGTTCTGAAATAGAGAAGTTGCGTGAGACCTGCCAGAAAATGCTTGGCAAAACTGTTATAATCAACATCGTTGAGATCAAAAATCCCGATGCAAATGCAACCTTAGTTGCAGAGAATATAGCAGCTCAGCTTGAAAAGCGTGTATCTTTCCGCCGTGCTATGAAGCTTTGCATCGGCAGAGCAATGCGTGCAGGTGTTAAGGGTATAAAAACTCAGGTTTCCGGTCGTTTAGGCGGTGCGGAAATCGCAAGAAGTGAGCAGTATCATGAAGGTACTATTCCGCTTCAGACTTTAAGAGCAGACATTGACTACGGTTTTGCTGAGGCAAATACAACCTATGGTAAAATCGGTGTTAAGGTTTGGATTTACAAGGGCGAGGTTTTGAATGAAAACCGTCGTGTTAATTCCAAAAGAGGAGGTGCACGCTAATGTTAATGCCTAAGCGCGTTAAGTACCGTAGAGTTCAGCGTGGTCGTTTGACCGGTAAAGCTTCTCGTGGTACAACCGTAACTCACGGTGATTTTGGTCTTCAGGCTACAGAACCTGCGTGGATCACCTCTAACCAGATAGAAGCTGCCCGTATTGCTATGACACGTTATATCAAGCGTGGCGGTAAGGTTTGGATTAAAATTTTCCCCGATAAGCCGATAACTGAAAAGCCGGCTGAAACCCGAATGGGTTCCGGTAAAGGCTCACCTGAATATTGGGTAGCAGTTGTTAAGCCCGGTCGTGTAATGTTCGAGATCGGCGGCGTATCCGAGGAACTCGCCAGAGAGGCTATGCGCCTTGCAGCAAATAAACTTCCTATCAAATGTAAGTTTATAACAAAAGAACAGGGTGGTGAGCAGTAATGAACGCAAAGGAAATCAGAGAACTTAATCTTGCCGAGCTTAATAAAAAATTGGCTGACCTTAAGGACGATTTGTTTCATCTTCGTTTCCAGCATGCCATTAATCAGCTCGACAACCCCATGCGTATAGTTGCTGTCAAGAAAGATATCGCTCGCGTTCAGACTATAATTCGCGAGAAAGAAATCAGCGACAGCGCTGAAGCTTGAAAGGGAGGTAAAGCTAAATGAGCGAAAGAAACCTTCGTAAAACAAGAGTAGGTAAGGTTGTAAGCGACAAGATGGACAAAACCGTTGTAGTTGCTATTGAAGACAATGTTAAACACCCACTCTATAAGAAGATTATTAAAAATACTATCAGACTTAAGGCTCACGATGAGAACAACACCTGTGGCGTAGGCGACAGAGTACTCATTATGGAAACAAGACCTCTCTCAAAAGATAAGAGATGGCGTGTTGCCGAAATAATCGAAAAGGCTAAGTAGTCTAAGGAGGAAACCACTGTGATACAACAACAGAGTTACCTCAAGGTTGCCGATAATACCGGTGCTAAAGAAATTATGTGCATCCGTGTACTTGGAGGCTCCAGAAGGAGGTATGCCAACATTGGCGATGTCATCGTTGCTTCTGTTAAGAAGGCTGCACCTGGCGGTACAGTTAAGAAGGGCGATGTTGTAAAGGCAGTTGTAGTTCGTTCTGCAAAGGGTCTTCGTCGCAATGACGGCACATACATTAGATTCGACGAAAATGCGGCAGTAATTATCCGTGAGGATAAGAACCCCAGAGGTACCCGTATTTTTGGGCCGGTAGCCCGTGAGCTTCGTGAGAAGGATTATACAAAGATTCTTTCTCTTGCTCCGGAAGTACTTTAATGGGAGGTAAAAAGAATTATGAGTAAGCTTCACATTAAAACCGGTGATACCGTTAAGCTTCTTACAGGTGATGCTAAGGATCGTGGCAAGACCGGTAAGGTTCTTCAGGTAAGCCCTAAAGAAGGTAAAGTAATTGTTGAGGGTCTCAACAAGGTTAAGAAACACGTTAAGCCCCGCAAGGCAGGCGACCCCTCGGGCATCATTGAAACCGAGAGTGCAATTTACGCTTGTAAGGTGCAGCTTGTCTGCCCTAAATGCGGCAAGGCTACCCGAGTAGGCGCTAAAGTTTACGAGGACGGTAAAAAAGACCGCGTTTGCAAGAAGTGCGGCGAAACTTTTTAAGAGTAAGGAGGATATGACATGTCAACACTGTCTAACGAATACAAGAGCAAAATTGCTCCTGCATTAATGACAAAGTTCAATTATAAGAGCGTCATGCAAATCCCCAAGCTCGAGAAGGTTGTTATAAATGTAGGATGCGGTGAGGCAAAGGATAACGCAAAGGTAATCGATGCTGTTATCTCTGACTTAGGTAAGATTACCGGTCAGAAGGCTGTACCCTGCCGTGCAAAGAAGTCTGTTGCAAACTTCAAACTTCGTGCAGGCATGCCCATCGGTGTTAAGGTTACACTCAGAGGCGAGAAGATGTATGAATTCGTTGATAGACTCTTCAATGCAGCTCTCCCCAGAGTTAGAGACTTTCGTGGTATCAACCCCAACTCTTTTGACGGTCGTGGCAACTACGCAATGGGCGTTAAGGAGCAGTTGATTTTCCCCGAAATCGAGTACGATAAGATCGATAAGGTAAGAGGTATGGACATTATGTTTGTTACTACCGCCAACACAGATGAAGAGGCTCGTGAGCTTTTAGCTCTTATGGGCGCTCCGTTTGCGAAGTAAGGAGAAGGAATTATGGCTAAAACATCTATGAAAGTAAAGCAGGCTCGTCCCGCTAAGTTTTCTACAAGAGAATATAACAGATGTAAGATCTGTGGCCGTCCCCACGCTTATCTTCGTAAATACGGCATCTGCCGTATCTGCTTCCGTGAACTCGCTTATAAAGGCGAGATCCCCGGAGTTAAGAAGGCAAGCTGGTAAGGCACAAGAAGGAGGTTTACGGCATGCAAATCACCGATACTATAGCTGATATGCTTACAAGAATTCGTAACGCATCTGCAGCAAAACATGATTCGGTAGATGTACCTGCATCCAAGGTTAAGAAGGCAATAGCTCAGATTCTTCTTGATGAAGGTTACATCAGCAGCTTTACTGTCGAAGAAGACGGTAAGCAGGGCGTAATTCACATTGTGTTGAAGTACGGCCAGAACAAATCGCAGACCATCACCGGAATCCGCAGAGTTTCCAAGCCCGGTTTGCGTATCTACACTAACGTAGAAGATATGCCCAAGGTTATGAAAGGTCTTGGCATAGCAATACTTTCCACCTCTAAAGGCATTATGACCGATAAGCAGGCTCGCAACGCTAATGTAGGCGGCGAAGTTCTCGCTTTCGTTTGGTAAGGAGGTGCAGAAGGTATGTCTAGAATAGGAAAGAAGCCTATCGCAGTACCTGCAGGTGTTGATGTTAAGCTCAACGGCAATAGCATAACCGTTAAGGGCGCAAAGGGTGAACTTAGTTACACCTTTAATAAGGACATCACCGTTGCACAGGAGGGCGCAGAGCTTATTGTTACTCGTCCTTCCGATGTAAAGGAACATCGTGCAATGCACGGTCTTACCCGTACACTCATTGCCAATATGATAACTGGCGTAACACAAGGTTATACTAAAGAGCTTGAGGTAAACGGTGTAGGTTATCGTGTTCAGAAGCAGGGTAATAACCTTGTTATGAACTTAGGTTTTTCTCATCAGGTAATCGTTCCGGAAATCCCCGGAATCACAATTGAAGTACCCGCTCCTAACAAAATTGTTATCAGCGGTGCAGATAAGCAAATGGTTGGCCAATTTGCAGCCGATGTTCGCAAGAAGCGTCCGCCCGAGCCTTATAAAGGTAAAGGTATCAAGTACGCAGGCGAATACATCCGCCGCAAAGAAGGTAAAGCAGCCAAGGGTGCTAAGAAATAATAAAGGAGTGTATTTGAAATGGTTACAAAGCCAAACAGCAATCAGGCAAGACTTAAGCGCCATGCCCGTGTTCGTTCAAAGATCAGCGGAACACCTGAGTGCCCCCGTCTTGATGTATTTCGCTCCAACAGCTATATCTACGCCCAGCTTATTGATGACGTAAACGGTGCAACACTCGCTTCCGCCTCTTCCAACGAAAAAGATTTCGGTGGAAATGCAGGCAACTGCGAGGGTGCACGTAAGGTTGGACAGTTAATCGCTGAACGTGCCGCAGCAAAGGGTATCTGCGAGGTCGTATTCGATCGTGGTGGATACATTTACCACGGCCGTGTCAAGGAGCTTGCCGAAGGTGCCCGTGAGGGCGGCCTCAAGTTCTAATAAGGAGGAGGAATACTTTTGGCTACAAATATTGATGCATCTGTATTAGATTTGCAGGAACGTGTAGTTGCTATAAACCGTGTTTCCAAAACCGTTAAGGGTGGTCGTGTAATGAAGTTCTCAGCTTTAGTAGTTGTGGGCGACGGCAACGGCATCGTAGGTTACGGTCTCGGTAAAGCAGGCGAAGTTCCTGACGCTATCCGCAAGGGTATAGAAGACGCCAAGAAGAATCTTATAAAGGTATCCTTAAGGGGTACAACCATTCCCCACGAAATTATCGGTGAATTTGGAGCAGGTCGTGTTCTTATGAAACCCGCAGCTCCCGGTACCGGTGTTATCGCCGGCGGTGCAGTTCGTTCTGTGCTTGAAATGGTTGGTATCAAGGATATTCGTACTAAGGCGCTTCGTTCAAACAATCCATGCAATGTAGTTCGTGCCACAGTTAAGGGCCTTGCAGCTCTTCGTGACGTTGAACAGGTTGCAGCTGTTCGTGGCAAGAAGCCGCAGGAAATTATAGGTTAAGGAGGAGCAGCACTATGGCAACAAAGAAAAAGGCTGCCGGCCTTACTGTAAAGCTCGTAAAGAGCACCATCGGTTCTAAAAAGGATCAGATTGCAACTGCTCATGCACTCGGTCTTCATAAGGTAGGCGATGTTTCGGTTCAGCCCGACAACGCTCAGACAAAGGGTAAAATCAATAAGATTTCCCATCTTGTTAAAGTAATTGAAGGTTAAGTGTGAATTTTGCCGCAAATGCGGCTCCAATCTAACAAGGAGGTGCGAACAATGAAATTGCATGAATTATCTCCTGCTTTTGGTTCCACAAAGGAAGCAAAGCGTATAGGAAGAGGCCATGGCTCCGGTAACGGTAAAACTGCCGGTAAAGGTCATAAAGGACAGAAAGCTCGTGCCGGACATGGTATGAGACCCGGTTTCGAAGGCGGTCAGATGCCCCTTCACAGACGTGTACCTAAGCGTGGTTTCAATAATATTTTTGCTGAGGAGTGGATTGCTATCAATGTAGCTGCTCTCGAAGTGTTCGAGGATGGCGCAGTTGTTGATGCTGCTGCTCTTTGCGATAAAGGAATTATAAAGAAGGCGGATCTTCCGGTAAAGGTTCTCGGCAACGGTAAGCTTTCTAAGAAACTTACAGTCAACCTTAATGCATTTTCCGCTTCTGCTGCTGAAAAAATCAACGCTGCCGGCGGAAAGGCTGAGGTGATCTGAGATGTTGCAGACCTTAAGAAACGCTTGGAAGGTAAAGGAACTTCGTAATAAGATTCTTTTCACAATCTTTATAATTATAGTTTTTCGTATAGGTTCTGTTATCACAGTTCCTTATATAGATGCGGATGCTCTCAGAGCCTCTATGACAGGTGAAGGAGCAAATCAGTTTTTCAGCTATCTTTCGATTTTAACAGGTGGCGGACTTGAATACGGTGCGATTTTCGCAATGTCTGTTACTCCGTACATTAACGCTTCAATTATTGTACAGTTATTGTGCGTAGCAATTCCCTACCTTGAGCGTCTTTCAAAAGAGGGCGAGGAAGGACAGAAAAAACTTGCGACCATCACCCGATTCGTTACCGTTGTCCTGGCACTTATCCAGGCTGTTGCATATTTCTTCTATTTAAACGGAAGCGGTATGCTTACAGTAAATAAGGGTGGTGCCACGGTATTTGCAGCATTTGTTATTGTACTTGCGCTGACTGCAGGTTCTGCGCTTGTAATGTGGCTCGGAGAACAGATAGACGTAAAGGGTATCGGTAACGGCATATCAATGCTCCTTTTTGCAGGTATTCTTTCACGTGGTCCGCAGGCATTTGATGCACTTAGAGCAAACTGGGCTAATCATAAATTAGCAGTTATTGCTATCGTATTGATTTTCCTCTTAGTCATTGCTTTCATAGTTTGGATAACAAATGCCGAACGCAGAATCCCCATTCAGTATGCAAAGCGTGTTGTAGGAAACAAAATGTATGGCGGTCAGAATACCCATATTCCGATTAAGGTTAATATGTCCGGTGTAATGCCCATCATTTTTGCTTCGTCCATTCTTATGCTTCCCACAATGATTCTTTCATTCACCGGAACTCATACAGTGGACACTGTACCCTCTTGGCAGAAGGGCTTAGCCCTCTTTAGCACTCAGGGTGCCTTTTATGCGATAATCTATTTTGTTCTTATTATCGCTTTTGCTTACTTCTATTCAACTATTCAGTTTAATCCGGTTGAAATGGCGAATAATCTTCGTAAAAACGGTGGAGCTATCCCCGGTATCAGACCCGGAAACCCCACATCTGATTTTATTTCGAAGATTTTGTCAAGAATAACATTGTTAGGTGCGTTGTTCCTAAGTGTTATAGCAATTCTTCCAATACTTGTAGGAAATATCGGCGGAATGAATATTTCTCTCGGTGGTACTTCAGTACTAATTATGGTTGGTGTTGCTCTTGACACAGTTCAGAACCTTGAATCCCAGATGATGATGCGTCACTATAAGGGCTTCTTGGATTAAGGAGAAAACTGATGAGATTGATTCTTTTAGGTGCACCTGGTGCCGGTAAAGGCACTCAGGCAGAAATAATTTCTGAAAAATATAATATTCCTACCATTTCTACCGGCAACATTATTCGTGCTGCACTTAAAAACGGTACCGAAATGGGTCTTAAAGCCAAATCTTATATTGATGCGGGTGAGCTTGTTCCGGATGAGGTTGTAATCGGTATTATCAAGGAAAGATTAGCTGAACCCGATTGTATGGGCGGATTTATTCTTGATGGCTTTCCACGTACAATTCCTCAGGCTGAAGCTCTTGACAATATGGGCATTACAATCGATTGTGCACTCTCTATTGAGGTGGCAGACAGTGAGATTGTAAAACGTATGTCGGGACGCAGGGTTTGTGAGAAGTGCGGAGCAAGTTATCACACCGAATTTAAAAAGCCCGAAGTTGATGGTGTATGTAATCTTTGTGAAGGAAAGCTTGTAATTCGTAAGGATGATGAGCCTGAAACCGTATTAAACAGACTTAATGTTTATCACGAGCAGACAGAGCCTTTAAAGAGTTATTACGAAAACCAGAACAAGTTGCTTATAGTACAAGGACAGCAAGAATTAAAAGAAACCACGGCGCTTGTACTGAAGGCGCTTTCGGAGATATAAGAGTATGGTAGTGCTTAAAACCGGTCGCGAGCTTAAAATAATGCAAGAGGCTTGTGCGATATCGGCAGGAGCATTAAAACTGGTAGGTAGTGCGGTAGAGCCTGGTGTTACAACTGCAGAGCTCGACAGGATGGCTGAAGAGTATATACGAAGTAAGGGCGCTGTTCCGAACTTTAAAAACTATCAAGGTTATCCTGCAACCGCATGTATATCAATCAACAACGAAGTAATTCACGGTATACCTTCTAAATCTCGAAAGCTAATGCCGGGCGACATAGTAAGTGTTGACCTGGGTGCAGAGTATGGAGGATATCATGGCGATAATGCCGCCACTTTTGCCTGCGGAGACATATCCGACGAGGCGAAGCGGCTGATGGACGCAACCCGCGAAAGTCTCTATGAAGGAATTTCAGCGGCCCGTTCAGGCGGCAGAATCGGAGATATCGGCCACAAGATTCAGAGTTATATCGAAGCCAGGGGCTATTCGGTTGTCCGGCAGTTTGTTGGACACGGAATCGGCACAAAGCTGCATGAGGCCCCTGAAGTACCCAATTTTGGCATTCCCGGTAGAGGAATCCGCCTTATGCCCGGTATGACATTGGCAATTGAGCCTATGGTTAATGTTGGCTCAGAGGATGTCAAGATTTTACCGGACGGTTGGACTGTTCTTACCCGAGACGGTTCGCTTTCTGCTCATTTTGAGCATACAATTGTTATCACTCCCGACGGACCGAAAATATTAACTCAGGTTTGAGGTGCGGTATGATAGGAAGAATAGTATGTTCTAAAATGGGTCGGGACAAAGGAGCTTTTATGGTGATTGTGGGTGAAGACGAGGGAAGATTTCTTGTCTGTGACGGCAAGGAACGCCCCTTGGAAAGACCAAAACCAAAAAATCGAAAGCATTTAAGTTTTACTAACAGTAAATTACTGCAAGAACAGTTCTCATCTAACCGAGCCTTGCGTAAATCTTTAAAAGAGTACAAAGGCGTGTTAAGTGAAATGGAGGAGTAAAAATGTCCAAAGAGGATATGATTGAGCTTGAAGGCACCGTTGTTGAAGCTATGCCTAACGCAATGTTCAAGGTCGAAATACAGGGTGGTCATCAGATACTTGCCCATATTTCAGGAAAGCTACGAATGAACTTTATTCGTATTCTTCCCGGAGATAAGGTAACAGTTGAAATGTCACCGTATGACCTTTCAAAAGGACGCATTACCTGGCGTTCAAAGTAAAACAGGTATAAATTTAAGGAGGTAAAATCCAAATGAAAGTCAGACCTTCTGTAAAAAAGATTTGCGAAAAATGCAAAGTTATTAAGCGTAAGGGTAAAATCATGGTTATCTGTGAAAACCCCAAGCACAAACAGCGTCAGGGTTAATATCTACGCTTAAATAATAATATGGAGGTGCTTTGATAAATGGCACGTATTGCTGGTGTTGACCTGCCTAACGAGAAGCGAGTTGAAATAGGACTTACTTACATTTATGGCATCGGTCTTACAACATCTAAAAAAATCCTTGCCGATACCGGCATCAACCCCGACATCAGAGTTAAGGATTTAACAGAAGAAGATATTTCCAAGCTTCGTGAATACATCGACCATAACCTTCAGGTAGAGGGTGACCGTCGCAGAACAGTTGCTTTGGATATCAAAAGACTTATCGAAATTGGTAGCTATAGGGGTCTTCGTCATCGTAAAGGCTTACCTGTAAGAGGTCAGCGTTCCAAGACCAATGCACGTACACGCAAAGGTCCTAAGAGAACTATAGCTAACAATAATAAATATGTTGGAGGAAGAACTAATGGCTACTGCTAAGAAAGCGACTGCTACTCGCCGTCGCCGTGAAAAGAAAAACATTGAACGTGGTGCCGCCCATATCCAGTCGACCTTCAACAACACAATAGTTACCATCACTGATACTCAGGGTAATGCTCTTTCTTGGGCTTCTGCCGGTGAGTTAGGTTTCAGAGGTTCTAAAAAGTCCACTCCTTTTGCTGCTCAGAGCGCTGCCGAAATGGCTGCAAAGGCTGCTATGGAGCACGGTCTTAAAACTGTTGAAGTTTATGTTAAGGGTCCCGGTGCCGGACGTGAAGCCGCTATCCGCGCTTTGCAGTCTGCCGGTCTTGAGGTAAGTATGATTAAAGACGTTACCCCGATTCCGCATAATGGCTGCCGTCCTCCCAAGAGAAGACGTGTATAATAGATTTAAAGTTTGCAAGTATTTACTTGCAGGAAATAATTTGGAGGTGTAACAGATGGCAAGATATACCGGTCCGGTTTGCAGACTTTGCCGCCGTGAAGGTCAGAAATTGTTCCTTAAGGGTGAGCGCTGCTATTCTGAAAAGTGTTCTGTTGGTATCAGGGGTTATGCTCCCGGTCAGCATGGACAGGGTAGAAAGAAGTCTTCTGAATACGGTTTACAGCTTCGTGCTAAGCAGACCGCAAGACGTTTCTACGGTGTACAGGAAAATCAGTTCCATCATTACTTTGAAGTTGCCGAGAGAAAACAGGGCGTTACTGGTGACAACCTTTTAAGAATTCTCGAAAGCAGACTTGATAACGTTGTTTATAGAGTTGGATTTGCTTCTTCCAGAATTGAAGCTCGTCAGCTCGTAGGTCACGGTCATTTTGAGGTTAATGGTAAGCGTGTTGACATCGCTTCCTACCTTCTTAAAGCAGGTGACGTGGTTTCTATTTGTGAGAAATCTCGTTCCAGCGAAAAGATTAAGGCAGTTGTAGAAGCTAATGGCGCAAGACCTGTTCCTCAGTGGATCGATATAGACCGTGAGAAGCTTTCTGCAAAGGTAATCAATCTTCCCACTCGTGATCAGATTGAGGCTCCTGTTGAAGAACAGCTTATTGTTGAATTCTATTCAAGATAATAGAAGTTTTCTGTGTGGTATCCACCGTGTCGGGATACTTTGCATTATAAATTTTGCGACACGGAGAAATGGAGCTTTTAAATGATAGA